>JAUILF010000211.1 GCA_030433135.1 Bacteroidia bacterium
TGGCTTTTGCCAATATTGCCATCCCTACTTTAAACCTGGGAACAACTACAGATATCGATGGAAACTACCGGCTTACCGGTATCCCGGAGGGCTCTCATGAGGTCTCGTTTAGTTACCTGGGATATGAGACCCAGTTTATCAATATTACCATAATAGCGAATGAAGAACAAGAGCATAACCTTACCCTGACCCAGGGCACGGGTGTGACGATGGAGGAAATCGTGGTGAGGGGACAGGCCACAGGGCAGCGGGCGGCTATTAATCAGCAAATCAACTCCAACACTATTGTGAACGTGGTCTCGCAGGAGAAGCTGCAGGAACTACCTGACCAAAATGCTGCCGAGGCAGTTGGTCGCCTGGCTGGAGTATCTGTCTATCGGGATGCCGGTGAGGGGCAGCGGATATCAGTCAGAGGTATTTCTCCACGCTTTAATTCTATCACAGTCAATGGTGAACGATTGCCATCGACAGAAGAGTCGGAACGGAGTGTGGACCTTAGTATGATCTCACCGGATATGCTGGCTGGTATAGAGTTGTTTAAAGCCATTCGTCCGGATATGGATGGTGATGCGATCGGTGGGACGGTTAACTTTACCGTGGCCACTGCAGAAGAGGGTTGGAGAGCAACAGGAAGAGCCTTATCAGGATACAATGCCCTGCGAAATGACTTTGGCCAGTTCCGGGGGAATTTTAGCGTTAGCAACCGGTTTTTGGACAACAAATTGGGAGTTATCGCTACTGGTAACTACCAGGTGGCCAATCGAAGCAATGAGTCGCTGGTCACAGATTATGTTTATGAAGGTTTAAATGAAGAAGATGATCCCGTGCTTTCGGTATCGAGTCACAACCTCTCTGATAAATTAGAAACAAGGCAGAGATATGGAGGTAGCTTAACGCTGGACTACCGGTTTAATCCTGAACACTCATTGTTGTTCAATTCCAGTATCGCAAGTACAGACCGTGACGAGACGAGATATCGTCGCAGATATAGGATTGCAGATAATTACCAGGAATTTGATGTGCGTAAAAGGGAGCGAAAGATTACCCTTTTTGCTGGGAGCCTGTCTGGTGAGCACCACTTTGGTAACCTGGAACTTAATTGGAGAGGATCTGTTTCGCAATCCAACCAGGATAGCCCCTACGAGATTACAGCTCGTTTCAGAGAGCTGGCTGCCATCGGAAGTGCCATACCTGATGAAAACGATATACCAGCTTTAGCCAATTCATATAAAAACAACCTGGCCAACACTATTTTGTATGACTCCAGATATAATCAAACTGAAGTGAATGAGGAGCGGGCTACCGGACAGGTTGATTTAAAATACAATCTGAATCTTGGTAATTCCGTCAATGGTTACTTGAAGATAGGAGGCAAATACCGGGGCGTCCAAAGAAACCGCGATCGGGAAGGAGTCCTGATCAGCCCCTACCTCTCAGGTCAAAATCCGGCTACCGGAGATCCATCTTTGTTTGTGACTACAGATGGTGGCCAGATAATTCTGGGTAACTTTATCGGTGACTATACCAATCCCGGCTTCTATGATGGAGAATATGACATATTACCAGGCACGCAAGAAATCCGTGAGACTTTCACCACTCCGGTGGAGGGGGTAAATATTGATCGTTATAATGAACTGTTTGGCACCAATTATCAAGTGGGAGACCAGATTGCTTACATGGGGCATATTGATATAGATAAGGTGTTTCGTTTCCGCGAGCAATTTGCCAGTCGTTATCGACCAGACCTTTTTATCAACTCAGGAGATTACGAGGGGCATGAAAATGTTTGGGCGACTTACATTATGAGTGAAATTAACATTGGCAAAAAGTTGACTCTGATGGGTGGAGCACGATATGAAGCCACCGATCAGGAGTATACCAGCTTTATCGTGACCGGCAATTCAGATGATCCAGATGATCCCGATCAGGATGTGACTATTTCTTCACGAACCGGGGGACAGTCATATGGTGAAATATTACCTATGGCACATTTGAGATTTAAGGCAGCCGAGTGGATGGATGTCAGATTGGCTACCACCAAGTCGCTGGCAAGGCCCAACTTCTTCAATATAGTGCCCTGGCAATATGTTAATCCATCGAGCCGGGAATTGCAATATGGTGATCCAAATCTTAAACACACCACTGCATGGAATTACGACTTGTTCTTTTCCTTCTATAACAAGTTTGGGCTGTTCACAGTGGGTGGATTCTATAAGGAGCTGCGTAATATTGATTACATTGCCTCATCGGTGGATACCGATCCCAACAGTCAGTTCAGTGGTTGGTCTGTCACTGAACCGAGAAATAATGAAGGGGTTTCTACCGTAAGGGGAGTGGAGTTTGATGTGCAGACCAATCTGAGTTCACTGGGTGGATTCTGGAGTGGAATCATTTTGGGCGCCAACCTGACAGTTTCAACTTCAAAAACCTCTTATCCTTTGTTTTTTGTGGAGACCGTATACGTCGGTCCGCCGACTTTCTTTGAAACCCAGGTGGTTGACTCTCTGCGTTCAGGGCCTATTGTTGGTCAGGCTGACCTGCTGGGAAATGTGATGGTGGGTTATGAAAAGGGTGGCTTTTCTGGCAGGGTCTCGATGAATTATCAAAGTGATGCTTTATCTCCTGGAAACCCGGGTATCGGTAGTACCGATTCTGGTGTGGGAACAATTGAAGCTCTTGACTATTTTGATCAGTCCTCCTATCGGTTTGATGTGGCTTTGAAACAACAATTGGACAAGAAAGGGATGTGGACGATCGTCCTCAATTTAAATAACATTACCAATACTCCGGAACGGTCTTTCCTGGGAGTTCAAAACCGGCTTAAGGATGAAGAATTTTATGGAATGACGGCCGACCTTGGAGTAATGGTGAAAATTCGATAAATAATTTTGATTACATTGAGTAAATACAAATAACTGAACTATGATGAGACAATTACTTACTTTATTACTAATCGCATTTACTTGTGGGTTTATAAATGCCCAGAGTGAGATGATCATAGAACCTGGTGATCCCGGTATCATCGAGCAAACGATTTTTGGGGACACGACAGAAACGGGGGAACGTAATGACCCTGATAGGGTATATGTCCTGAGAAGGGCTACTCCTTACCTTACTGCACAAAGCATTGAGTGGAGTGATTACGATATCCGGATAAAGGCTGAAGACGGTGATGGTGCCCGCCCTCTGATTGTATTTAGCCCCGGAGATGGGGGAGAGGGTATCAGCCAAATGTTTCGCCTGAACAGTGGTGCCAACCTGTATCTGGATGGTATCCACCTCAGCTGCCGGGATGTTTTGGGTAATCCGATTACCCGGGCTCTGCGTATGAATGGTGACAATGGGACGGTAGAGTTGAATGATGTGGTCATAGGGGAAGCAGGTCAATCCATTATTCGTTTGAATGCCGATTCGTTGAAAGTGTATGTTCGCAACTCCATATTCAACAGGATTGGTGAGCCTACCAATCCGAATAATGGTCGGATGTTTGACAATCGTGGTCATCCCATTGACACACTGCTGATCGAAAACTCCGTAATCTATGCGGTGACATCACGTCATTATCGTCATTCTTCCGGTGGTCGGCTGATCAATGGCATTTTCAACCAGAACACCTTCTGGGGGTCTGGACAGCACGCGTTTACTTTTGGTCTGGTTGACAACCTGACTATGACTAATAATATCATTGCCAATCCCGTATTCCTGGGACGTACCCAAAACGGTGCTGAATATGTGGCGACTATCGATACATTTATTGATGGAGAAACAAATATCAACATCAGTTTTAATAATATTTATACAGAACAGGCTTTCGATGACGCATTACCTGATGTTAACGTGGAGGGCGACAGCATCTTCTCGGTAATGGACACACTCTTTGGACCGATCCTTTCGGATGTGGTTGCCAATAGTGCCTCAGCAACTACCAATATAAGTGAGGAACTTGAATTTACTGATGCGCCTAATATGCCGGCAGATTTTATTGCCGTAGCAGGTGATACTCTTGATGATGCAGGAGCTTTACCGGGAGCGGGTGACTGGGATTTCTCGGACCTTTCTCCTGATGATGTATACTCACAATTGGGTGGAGGTTCTGTAGAAAGATATAGTGAATTTCATGATTTCTCATATCCGGAAAGTTCTCAGTCTTATACAGCTGGTGATGCCGGACAACCGATTGGTGCGGATCTGAGTGAGACCGGTACCAATACGGATGATGATTTCTTTGTCACTGATAATATTTTGTTTTATCCAAATCCTGTCCGTGAGGAGTTGTTTATTCAAAACCTGGATAAGGCCAGAATCAGTACAGTTGCTATTTATGACCTGACCGGAAGGATGCTGATGAGGCAACAGGTCGATGAAATCAATGCCAGGTTTAATCTCGGAAATCTGCCACTGGGTACTTATGTGCTAACGGTAGTGGACAATGGAGGTAAAGTATCTGCGCGAAAGATTGTGAAGCATTAGAGGCTTTCTTCTTTCAACAAAAGCTATTTTTATAGGGCTGGAGAAATCCAGCCCTATTTTTTTGCATGTACAAACAAATTGCCACCTTACTTTTCCTATCCTGCCTTGTGTTGGCGTGTTCGCCACCACAGGATCACTCCATTGAGCTTGCATCAGAAGAACAACAGGAAATATCGCAGCGTGCAAATCTGATCAATGAATCATTAAAGCGGTGCAGTCTATTTATGCACGCCTGGTTAGATGAGGCTGATGCCAAAACAGGTTTGATACCTCGTAACCTGGAGGAAGACCGGAACATCTGGAATGCCAAAGATGCCGCAGCCGATAATTACCCTTTTATGGTATTAACAGCAGCATTGACCGATGATAGTTTGTTCGCAGGCAGGATGCACAAGATGCTCAAAACGGAGACAAATCTCACGTCCAGGCTGGGTGCAATGCCGGATACGTATTCTTTTGTAGAGGAAGGTTTTACCACCACGAAACCTGATACTCCTTCCATTGTGTTTGGTGCCTCGGAATATGTAAAGGACGGATTACTCCCTCTAACCGAATGGCTGGGACCCAGTCCATGGTCAGATCGTATGATCTCCATTCTGGAAGATATGTGGAGTCAAGCTCATATAGCTGTGCCCGGAGGATACATCACATCCAATAACGTTGAGGTCAATGGAGAGATGCTACAGACGCTATCCCGTGTTTACTGGATGACCGGTGAGGAAAAGTTTCTGGATTATGCTATTCTCCTGGGTGATTACTATCTGCTGATCGATCACCATCCTACCCTGGATTTCGAATCCTTGCGCCTAAGGGATCATGGGTGTGAGATCGTGTCCGGTCTTTGTGAATTGTATGCTGCGGTAGCTTTTGCCAGACCGGACAAGAGAGAGGAGTACCGGGAATCGCTGCATGCCATGCTTGATGACATTCTCAGCGTTGGGCGCAATCAGGATGGCTTGTTCTTTAATATTGTCAACCCTCAGACAGGAGAGGTCACCAATGAGGGAATAGCTGACAATTTTGGATATACTTTGAATGGATATTATACGGTCTATTTGCTGGACAGTATAGACCGGTATCGGAAAGCTGCTTTGGATGCATTGAGTAGCCTGGCTGCCGGGTACCGAAGTTACGATTGGGAAAATGGATCAGCAGACGGATATGCAGATGCCATTGAAGGTGCCTTGAATCTCTACAACCGGGAAAATCTGTCGTCCGTGGCAAACTGGATGGATAGTGAAATAAGGGTGATGTGGGAAATGCAACAACCATCCGGAATCATTGAAGGGTGGCATGGAGATGGCAATTTTGCAAGGACGACGATCATGTATGCTTTTTGGAAAAGTCAGGGTACTTATCTTAAACCCTGGAAGCCGGATTTGTATTGGGGTGCTCTCATGAGAGGAGATACATTGTTGATCCAGGTAAGAGCAGAGACTGAGTGGGAAGGAAAGATATATTTTGATGTCCCCCGACATGCAGTCAATATGCATTTACCTCTGGATTGGCCCAGGATTAACCAATTTCCGGAATGGTTTGTGGTTCGGTCGGACACGCAGTATGACATTACCTCCAGCCAGGGGTACCATCAACTGATCGGTGCTGAGTCCCTGGCTCAAGGTCTTCAATGCAGTATTGCAAGCGATGAAGTATTGACCATCCAGGTTGTGAAATCACCTTAAGGGGTCAGTTTACAGCTCGGTGATCTTAATATTCCGGTATGATGCCATGGCAGGTGGTCCGGAATGAATCTGCAGACAAATTATACCCGATGGTTTGATAGCAGGATCACTCTCATGGTAATCCACGGTCTTGAAGTCATTAACCCAGATTTGGACATGATGATCCACAGCCCTGATCTTGATTTGATTCCAATCACCTGGATCCAATACTGAGGCAATACTATCAGCGGGAGGATGCCGAAGGAATTTTCTCCGCCGTGATTCATCATACAGTGAACCCCAAATCGCCCGTCCTTCCATAAACCCCATATCACATTGATAGCCGATGACCTCATGATGATCCGGAATGCGCTCACTTCTGAACTGGATACCGGCATTTTGGCCTTCTCCTTCCAGTTTCGCTTCCAGAGTCAATTCAAAGTCCGAGTAGGATGCCTTGGTGCACAAGAACTCATTCCTTGGAATAGATGCTGACAGATCACCTGCCATGACCACTCCTTCCTCATACTGGAAATAGGCTGTATTACCCTCCCATCCAACTGGAAGATCAGTAACGGCTCCGTCTTTCGAGCTTGCGGTGTCAGAATCCCCGGATTGGAAACAGCCCAGGGAGACTGGAATAATTAACATTGTTGAAAGTAGAACTCGAAGCATGACGATCATCTTATGATATAACATTGTTGGCATATAAGGTGTTCTTATGGAGTGATAAATAAGATTATAGATTCTGATGAAAACGAAGGCTTAATTTCGCAAATTATCCATACGTGAAAGTGAATGAGGCTGGTTTTTTAATGATCCTCTTTAACTGTTAATTATTTGAATTATGAGTCTGTTTGACGCTATACGAAGTGGAGACCTGGAGCAGGTTAAGTTATTGATTAGTAATGATGTTGCCCTGTTGTCGAGAAAAGATCAAAGAGGGTTTTCTCCATTAATTCTCGCAACGTACCTTCAACAGAAGGAGATAACGAGGTTTCTACTCGACCAGGGAGTCGAGGTTGATGCTCGAGATGCTGCGGGAAATACGGCCCTGATCGGGGTAGGATTTAAAGGGTATAGTGATTTGGCCAAGATGCTTCTGGATCATGGTGCCGACATAAATTGTCAAAATCAGCTGGGAGCTACAGCCCTGATTTATGCCAGCACTTTTGATCACCAGGAGTTGGTGGAACTTCTACTTCAGGAAGGAGCTGATCCTGACATAAGGGATAAGGAAGGAAAGAAGGCCTCTGATTATGCTATATGATGAGAAGGATTTGATTTTTTTGGTCGTCTGAGTACCGTGTTGCCTAGCATCATATCGGGAGTCAAATCAATAATAGCCGTGTTTTGCAGCATCGATTTAAGGTCATTGCGGATGGACAGGAAGTGATCATGTAAAGGACAAGGAGCTTGGGGATTGCATCGCTTTAATCCAAGTCCGCACCCTACATAGATTTGGTCACCATCAATAGCTTTCACGATGTCGCTGAGTTTAATCTCACTCACCTGAGATTCTTCAATTTTGAAACCACCTTTGGATCCCTGAACAGAATCAATAAGGCCGTTTTTCCTTAATGTTTGCAAAATCTTGGCTGTAAAAGCAACCGGACTCTCTATCTCTTCTGAAATCTCTGTTAGCTTGACTTTGTCTCCTTCCAGAGATCTTTGTGCAATGTACAGGGTAGCCCTGATCGCATATTCACATGTTTTCGAGAACATGAGTTAATTGGTTTGACCTAAAATGAGATGTACATAGCATGTCCTTAACAGAACTTCTAGTATATCACCCCGTTAATTTGTACTCAAGATGCGTTTGGCAGTGTGGGGTTAAGGTACAAAAAATGTCAACCTGTGATTTACAATTTGATTTTCATCTTATCGCTATTGAATAGGAAGGCTGCGAACGCCTGAACCCACAGCCCATCCCAGTTCTACACCGGCATCTGAATCAGCCTGGAAGTGAACACCGAGAGGGACTCTGCTATAAGCATTTTCGAGTGCAGCTTCACGAAACGAGTTATAAGTGCGTGGAGCCCCTCGAAACTCGGTTCGGCCTTCATGGCTTCTGTCGGTAAAGCGGTAGTCGGTGCCGAAAAAGTCTTCCAGCACGAAAGCTGCTGCTCCACCAAACGAGGCGTGACCCGAGGGATACGAAGGAAAGTTGGGGGTATAGTATCCACCAGACCCATCCGGGCACATCACGGTATTCCAATCACTATCTCCGATATACTCTCTTATGTAATCAATGGGCCTGAGGCAATTGTACTCATATTTGGCCTTCCAGCAGGACACTCCCGCATCTGACAATGCCATACTTACTTTAGCATAAACAGCCAATGATTCGAAGAGGTCCGTTTGTTCAATTCCGATAATCTGATTTGTAATGCTGATCCAGCGTGCTGCAGGAGTGAAAGTCAAAATGGGACAGTCATCACTCCAGAACTCGGCGATCCAGTAGTCTTCCTCATGTTGTCCGGCCTTGATCTCATTGACCAATACCTGAGTTTCTACCGCCTCCTGGTAGATTTGAGAAGTCTCTGCTGTGCTAAACCCGGGAGGAGGAATGGTTTCCAATTCCTGGTTGCTTCCAAAGATTCTGACCTTTCCCCAGTGAGGGAGGAGTGCAGGCAGAAAGTCCGGGTAGGTGGGCTTCCACAGACCTTCCTGATCGGGAGGAAAGTAATGGGGGTCCGTGTTTTTCAGGTAAGCTTTATGGCCCCATTCATCGGATGAAGACCACTCAAAAATTGTTTCAGCAACATATCTCCCAAAAGTTCTTGAGTTTTGATAAATAGTGGGTTCGACCTCAGGCTGGATCCTGTTTTGCAATGCCGTTCCTATTTCAAGAATTTGAAATTGTTGTTGCGATGGTGCCGTGGGAAAAAAGAGCTCAAATGCCTTGTCGTAGGCATGGTGTACAGCGACCTCCCAGTCAATCTCATCCGGGTATTCAGGAGCATCGATATCAAGATCATCGTAGTAGCTGGAAAGGGACTGAAAACGGCTGCTTCCGTGCACACCGGCTTCGTATGCGGCCAGGTTGATGTAAGCAATGGCCCGGGCTGAAACCGGTGGCCTGTATCCATTGGTGTATCTCTCAACCTCCAGGTATAATTGATTCCAGATCAGGGGAGCACGCATGGAATAATCTCGCTCAATTTGAATATCGTCAACCTGATCTTGTTGACAGGAGAACAATAATAGCAAGGCAAAAAGTACGGTAATTAGTTTTTTCATGTGTTCATGGTTTTGCTATAAATCGCAATCAGTGGATAGGTTTTGTTCGAAAATTTGCTGGTAATTTTTCAATCGCTTGTTATCATTGGTAGCATCGGAGGCATAGATTTTCATTTTGGCTTCATCGATTTGTGTGAGTCTCTGTTTAATCCTCATAACTTTTGCTGCCAGCTCGGCATCTCTCTTCTCGGTCGTGGCTAGAGCGTATTTGACACTATCATCAAAACTCTGATAGCTCTCAAACATCCTTATGTGATCAGCATTACTGCTAAGAAGCATGTACTGCCGTTCTCGTTCCGGAACGTCTGCAGGTAAATTCACGGCAAGGATAGCTGTCATCTCTTCCCATGTCTTACCTGCAGTCTCATGCAACTCTTTCAGTTGACACTGAAGAACTGTATACTCTTGAGCCAGAGAAACAAGTCTGGACTCGTAGCGCGAATTTTCCTGACATGAGAAAATAAAAACGGAGCATAAGAAAAGCAGATGATGGAAATATCTCATCTTATTCATGGTATGGGATGGATAATGTCCTCAAATGTATCTAGATTGAGGGAAATAGGATAAATTTGTCCGATATAAATTTTTAGATCAAAATCCCTACATCATTAGTAACTCTTATCGCTTTTAATAGCTCGTGCTTTATGAATATCAACCATCTCAAATACTTCCAAAAATTGGCCATCCTGAGAAATTTTCGGGAAGCTGCAGAAGCTTGTCATGTCTCTCAGCCAGCGATGAGCATGGCCATTCGATCGTTTGAAGATCGTCTGGGACAAAAATTGTTTGTAAGACAAACGATGCCGGTCCAGCTTAGTCCATTTGGAACCGAGATCTTGCCGTATGTGGACCGGATTCTGCATGAATATGAGATGATGTTGCAAGTGGGAAAACAAGAAGAAGGTGCTTTGGGAGGGCAATTGCGCATTGGTGTGATTCCTACGGTGGCACCGTACCTGATGCCGGGAGTCATCGGATCCTTCCGTGATCAGTTTCCAAAAGTTGTTCTTGATATTGAAGAGCAACTAACCCAACAGGTTATTGACGGGATAACCGCCAATAGACTGGATGTTGGCATAATTGCCACGCCCTTTGAATCAGTTAAACTGGAGACAAAAACACTCTATTACGAGGAGTTTATGGCATATTCCAGCGACCAAAATGAAAAGTCATATATATTGCCTGATGATATAGATTTGAAGCGTTTATGGATCTTGAAAGAAG
>JAUILF010000212.1 GCA_030433135.1 Bacteroidia bacterium
GGGGTCAACCTGACCATTCAACCTGGTGAGATTCATGCCATCATGGGCCCCAACGGCTCTGGCAAGAGTACCCTTTCGAATGTGCTCATGGGGCATCCTGCCTATGAAATCACCCAGGGAGAAATCCTCTTTCAAGGTGAAGACCTGTTGGCCATGGACACCGATGAACGGGCCCGCAAAGGCGTATTTTTGGCCTTTCAATATCCCATGGTGATCCCTGGGGTCAAAGTCTTTCAGTTTTTACGCAATATGATTCAAGCCAAAGAAGGTAAAATCACAGTGCGTGAATTCCGCAAACGCCTCAATGAAAAAATGGCCATGCTCAATATGAAAGAAGAGTTCGTCAAACGCTATTTGAATGAAGGGTTCTCTGGCGGCGAGAAAAAACGCCATGAAATCTTGCAAATGGCACTGCTTGAGCCCAGTTTAGCTGTACTGGATGAAACAGATTCGGGTCTGGACATCGATGCCTTGAAAATTGTGTGCGAGGGCATCCAACAGGTGCGCAACAAGAAATCCGAAATGGGAACCCTGATCATCACCCATTACCAGCGTATGCTCAACTATATCGAGCCCGATTTTGTCCACATCTTTTATGAGGGTCGCGTGGTCAAATCAGGCGATAAAAACCTGGCATTGCAACTCGAAGCCGAAGGTTACGAGATGATCGAAAAAGAATTCAGCGTCGCGCTTTAAGGAGGCTCACATGGCTGTCAATTTAGACCAAAAATTAGAAAAACAAAAAACCATAGATCAGCTCAAAGATATTGAGCAAGATTACAAATATGGCTTTCACGATCCCGAAGATGAGTACGCCTTTAAATCTGAAAAAGGCCTCACAGAAGAGATTGTTCGTAAAATCTCTGAAATGAAGGAAGAGCCCGAATGGATGCTCGACTTCCGCCTCAAAGCCCTGGATATTTTTCAGAAAAAGCCCATGCCCACCTGGGGCAACACAGAATACTTAAATCAAATTGATTTTGCCAATATTCACTATTTTGTGCGCTCCAGTGAGAAACAAGGCCGTGACTGGGACGAAGTACCCACCTATATTCGTGAAACCTTTGACAAACTGGGCATATCCCTCCTGGAACAGAAAAGAATGATGGGAGTGGCCGTAGATGCAGTCATTGACAGTGTATCTGTTAAGACCACCTTTAAAAAGCAGTTGTCTGAACTGGGCATCATCTTTTGTTCGTTTAGCGAAGCCGTTCAGGACCATCCGGAATTGATAAAAAAATACCTGGGGTCAGTTGTACCCTACACAGACAACTTTTTTGCGGCACTTAATTCAGCCGTTTTCAGTGATGGTTCCTTTTGTTATATCCCCAAAGGGGTCAAATGTCCCATGGAGCTCTCTACTTACTTCCGGATCAACACAGCTGGAACCGGCCAGTTTGAGCGAACTCTGATTGTTGCTGAAGAAAAGAGCACCGTCAGCTACCTCGAGGGATGTACAGCACCGATGAGAGACGAAAACCAACTGCATGCCGCAGTCGTTGAGATCGTAGCGATGGATGATGCTTTCGTGAAGTATTCCACCGTACAAAACTGGTATCCTGGTAACAAGGAAGGAAAGGGTGGCGTATACAACTTTGTGACCAAACGAGGAATGTGTAGGGGTGTGAACTCCAAAATCTCATGGACACAGGTTGAAACAGGTTCAGCTATTACCTGGAAATACCCCAGTTGCATACTCAAAGGCGATGGTTCTGTAGGTGAGTTCTACTCTATTGCGGTGACCAATAATTTTCAACAAGCCGATACGGGTACAAAAATGATCCACATTGGAAAAAACACCCGTAGTACTATTATATCGAAAGGTATATCTGCGGGAAAAAGTCACAATTCATATCGCGGACTGGTCAAAGTGGGCAAAAAAGCCGAGAATGCACGTAATTTTTCACAGTGTGACTCACTGTTGATGGGTGACAAATGTGGTGCTCATACTTTTCCCTACCTGGAAATTGAAAACAAAAGTGCCCAGGTGGAACACGAAGCCACGACTTCAAAAATCGGAGAAGATCAACTCTATTATTGTCAACAACGCGGACTTAGTGAGGAGGACGCTATAAATCTTATTGTAAACGGATACTGTAAGGAGGTCTTTAATGAGTTGCCTATGGAATTTGCCGTTGAAGCGCAAAAACTATTGGCAGTGAGTCTCGAAGGCAGTGTCGGATAATTCAAAAAAAGCGATCGTATGTTAGTAATAAAGGACCTGCACGTTTCAGCAGGTGAACTGGAAATTCTGAAAGGTATCGACCTGGTCATCAATCCGGGAGAAGTGCATGCCATTATGGGGCCCAATGGCTCCGGCAAGAGTACCCTGGCGCATGTTTTGGCAGGAAAGGAAGACTACGAAGTAACTCGTGGATCTATCGAGTTTATGGGAGAAGATCTTCTGGACATGGAGATTGACGAAAGAGCAAGAGCCGGAATTTTTCAGGCTTTTCAATATCCCGTGGAGATACCTGGAGTGAGCACAGCTCAATTTCTCAAGAGTGTAGTCAATTCCATCAGAACCGAAAAGGGAGAAGAAGAACTCAATGCCATGGAGATGCTCAAACTCATGCGCAAGAAAGTTAAAGAACTGGGGATGAATGAGGCGCTCCTGAAGAGAAGTCTAAATGAGGGCTTTTCCGGCGGTGAAAAGAAGAAAAATGAAATCCTTCAAATGGCCGTACTTGAACCCAAACTGGCCGTACTTGATGAAACAGACTCCGGCCTGGATATAGATGCCCTACGGATTGTAGCTGAGGGAGTAAACACCCTGAGATCAGCCGAACGATCATTTATCGTTGTGACGCATTATCAGCGTTTACTGGACTACATCGTACCCGATTTTGTACACGTTCTGTACCAGGGTAAGATTGCCAAATCCGGGGACAAGAACCTGGCCCTAAAACTGGAGGATGAAGGTTATGATTGGTTAAAGGATGAGATTTCAGTCTCAAGTATCGCATAAAAGAGAATATGGCCGTTCAAGAATTAATAAATAAAAATGTGGATCAGTTTCAGGCTCTTTTTGATCTGTATGCTAACAGATTAAATGGAATAAAGGATTCACCCTATTTTCGCATAAAGCAGGATGCAGTACGTCATCTGGTCAGGAAAGGATTTCCCGGTCGAAAAAATGAAGATTGGAAATATACCAATCTGACCCAGCTGTTGAAAACACGCTTTCAGCATCCGGCACGGCAGGTTTCCGGTGACCAGCTTAGTCAGCCCTTGCCTAATTCAGTTCGCATTAGTTTCGAAAACGGGTTACTGGTAAAAGAACAGTCAGACCTGGACAAATTTGATGCTTCTGAGGTTGAGGTAATGACCGTGGAAGATGCTCTGAAAAATGCAACTGTCAAAGACAAAGTCCTGCTTGAGTTGGAAAACATGGAGCAAGTTGGAGTGTCTGCATTCGGATTGCTGAGTCTGGCATTTGCCCAGGGGCTCGTGATACAGGTCAAAAAGAACACCCGGTTATCAAATCCTATACACATCACATACGCTAGCAGTGGCTCTGAGAAAAATACACTTACTTCTCAGTTGTGCCTCGTGATGGTTGAATCGGGATCGAAAGCCGAGATATTCCAGAGCATAATCGGTAAGAAAGATCAGAGTTACCTGCAGACAATCTACAACCGATTTGTCATTGCTGAAAATGCCAACCTCAGTGTTTATAAGTGGCAGGAGGAAGGTGACCAGGGTAATCTGATTTATACCACAGAGATTAACCAGGCTCACGGCAGTACGTATACCGACCTTTCCCTGGACCTCGGTGGAAAGTTGGTTCGCAACAACCTGTATGCCACCCATCTCGGACAAAACATTACTACGAATTTGTACGGATCGTTCGTACTTTCTGGTCAGAAGCAACATCTGGATAATCAGACCTTTGTGGATCATGCACAACCACATTGCCAGAGTAATGAGCTGTACAAGGGAATTATTGATCATTACTCCAAAGCAGTTTTTAACGGTAAGATCATTGTCCGTCCCGATGCTCAAAAGATCAATGCTTTTCAACAAAACGCAGGATTGTTATTGTCCGATCATGCAAGCATTGACAGCAAGCCGCAGCTGGAGATCTTTGCGGATGATGTCAGATGTAGCCACGGAGCCACGATCGGACAACTGGATGAACAAGCCCTCTATTATCTGATGACCAGAGGACTTGAGAGGAAACAAGCCACTAAAATGCTGCAGTCCGCATTCATACAAGAGGTATTTGCCGAGCTCGAAGAAGACAATATCGCCAGGTACTTACAGGACAAATTAAGTACCTATCTATAGATACAAGAAAGCACTATGGCTGAATTAGTAAAAACAATGAAAAACGAGGTTGCATGGGATGTGCAGAAAATCAGAGCAGATTTTCCCATCCTGCGAACGGAGATGCATGGCAAGCCCCTCGTCTTTCTCGACAGTGCTGCTTCCAGCCAAAAGCCACAAGTTGTTATTGATGCTCTGAGTAATTATTATGCAACCCAACATGCCAATGTACATCGTGGGGTGTACGAACTCAGCGCAGCAGCTACCGACAAATTTGAGGAAGCTCGTTCAACCGTACAGCGTTTCATTAATGCTGAGCACGATCACGAGGTCGTATTTGTCAGAGGAACCACCGAGGCGATTAACCTGGTGGCCCACAGTTTTGGAAGAAAATATCTTCAGCCGGGTGATGAAGTCATGATCACGGCCATGGAGCATCATTCCAACATTGTCCCATGGCAATTGGTTTGTCAAATGTATGGTGCCAAACTGGTGGTGATTCCCATTAATGAAGCAGGAGAAATCAACCTGGAGACGGTCAAAGAACTTATGAATGACCGCACTAAACTGATTTCGATAGTACACATATCCAATGCACTAGGGACTATCAATCCGATCCGGGATATTGTGGACATGGCGCATCAAGCTGACATTCCAGTTCTTGCGGATGGTGCCCAGGCAACGGCCCACGGCAAAGTAGATGTCAGGGATCTGGACGTGGACTTCCTTGCTTTTTCCGGTCATAAGATGTTTGGCCCAACCGGTATCGGCATTCTTTATGGAAAAGAGAAATGGCTGGAGGAGTTGCCTCCCTACCAGGGTGGTGGAGAGATGATCAGAAAGGTCACTTTTGAAGAGACCACTTACAATGAGTTGCCGTTCAAATTTGAAGCGGGTACCCCTAACATTGCCGGATCCATTGGTCTGAAGGCTGCCATAGACTACCTTGACAACATATCGGTTGAGGGTATGCAGAGCCACGAGGAAAAACTATTGGAAAGTGCTACGACCCAGCTATTGGAGATCCCGGGTGTCAAAATCATCGGCACTGCAGAGGAGAAAGCCAGCCTGGTTTCGTTTGTGGTTGAAGGTATTCACCCATATGATATTGGAACGCTCCTGGATCACCAGGGAATTGCGGTTAGAACCGGCCATCATTGTGCAGAACCTTTGATGGACATTTTTGGAATCACGGGTACCATTCGTGCATCCTTTGCCTTGTATAATACACTGGAAGAGATCGACAAGTTGGTAGCCGGAGTTCAGAAAGCTGTAAAGATGCTATCCTGAAGCTATGAGTATCGACGAAATACAAAACGAGATAGTAGATGAATTCGCCTTCTTTGATGATTGGACGGAGAAGTACGAATACATTATAGACCTCGGCAAGAACCTGCCTCTGATCGATGAGCAATACAAGGATGAGGATCATTTGATCCGGGGGTGTCAAAGCAAAGTTTGGTTGCATGCGGAACGGCAAGACCAGCAGGTTCACTTTACCGCTGACAGTGATGCCATGATCACCCGGGGTATTATTGCCATGTTGATAAGGGTTCTGAATGATCAGCCTGCCAGTGATATAGCTTCATCCGACCTATTTTTTATCGAAAAAATAGGATTGAGGGATCACTTGTCGCAAACAAGGTCAAACGGTCTGACCAACATGATCAAGCAGATGAAGATGTATGGTTTGGCCATTGAAGCTTCTAAATAGGAACATATGTCAGACGAGGAATTGAGGGAAAGAATAATTGATCAGATCAGGACAGTATATGACCCTGAAATACCGGTCAACATATACGAGCTGGGACTGATTTATAAGTTAGAGGTAGATGAAGGGATGGTCAAAGTAGAAATGACTCTGACCAGTCCGGCCTGCCCGGTGGCTGAATCTATGCCCATGGAAGTGAATGAGAAAATACAAGCTATGGAAGGGGTAAAGGATGTGGATTTGCAACTCGTATGGGATCCACCCTGGTCCAAAGAATTGATGACCGATGAAGCCAAGCTTGCATTGGATATGTTTTAAATAAATTGATGCGATGAAAATTTCTGCCAAAGACGAGTATGGATTGAGGCTTCTTTTGAGAATTGCCCGCAGTGACCAACCTGAAGGTATGAGCATTCCCCAACTTTCTGAAGCGGAAGGATTGTCTGCATCCTATGTAGCTAAAATTACGAGACTCTTGCGCATGCAAGGGTTTATCAAAAGCACCAGAGGGCACAAGGGAGGATATATCATGCAACGTGATCCGGCAGAAATCACTGTAAACGAAACACTGCGTGCCCTTGATGGAGCCTTGTTCGACGAATCATTCTGTGGACGGCATGCAGGTAATAATTCATTCTGCACCAATAGTGTTGATTGCTCCGTTCGATCCCTTTGGCACTTGGTTCAACTCAGACTCGACGATCTGCTTGATAACCTCACTCTGGCTGACCTTATTGACAACCGGTCCCGGGATGTCTCCCCTCTGCGACCTGCAGTAAATCAGGTCGCACCATCGCAGCAAAGCTAAATTCTATACCGGCGGGCAGTAGAAGTCTGTATCCATTATCCCTGGCAAAATCCTATCATATCTTCATGGCTTTGGCCTTCATCGACGATTTTAAAGGGTTCCAGGGGTCCTTGTAAGACTCCCGGAGAAATAGTTCCTTGAAATGGGCGATAAATCTGACAATACGCAAATAATATCCGGTATAGAAGACCATAGCCGGGATATACCAAAACAACCTGTGTTTGTCCTGCGGATTACGCACGATCAGCATGATGGCAAAAAACTGAAAGTAGTTTGCCAGTGTATAAAGCAAAATATTGGCTGGAATGATATACATCAAAAGATGATGAAAGTTAATCACCATATCGAAAATGTAGATCAACCATTTCAGATTGAGTATGAGGTTGTAACCAATGTTTTCGAGTGAGGAGAACATATTGATAAAGCGAAAATGTGCATTGGGATAAAAGACATCGCGGTGCTTTCTTAGTCGAAATCTGATGATGGATTTGTCCCATCTCAGTCGCTGTTTGGTCAGCTTTCTAAAGCTGTTCGGTACACTGGTCAACCCATTTGCTGTCGGTTCGAAATGTACCCTATATCCCAACTTTCTAATCTTCACAGTAATATCTCCATCCAGGCCGGGTCCTATATCCCATCCCCCGAGCCGCTTGAGTACATCCGTTCGGAAGGTTCCGAAAGCTCCGGATATAATTCGATAAATGTTAAGATAGGAAGTAACCATTCTACCTACCAGAATGACCTTGAGATATTCTATCGCCTGCAGTGTGGTGGCCAGGCTCTCACGATCATTCCTCACCTCAAGATTCCCGCCTACTGCCGCAATTCGTGGGTCATAGTAAAATGGTAGCAGTGACTTCTCAATGGCATCATTATCAAAAGAGCAATCAGCATCAAAATGCACAATATACTTTCCCTTTGCAAAATGCAGGGCAATATTGGCACCCGATGCTTTTCCTCCCCTTACATCGTTACTGATGAACAGATCAATTAAACCAATAGATTCAAGGTCCCTTCCTATAATACGCGTTTGATCATCTGATCCATCATCTACCACGATCAACTCAAAGTTTTGGTAGGTTTGCTCTGCCAGGGATCGCGTCAACTTAAACAGGTGTTTACCTTCATTCTTACCGGGAACGATGACGGAAATGAGAGGCTGCTCAGCGTGAAGTTGCTGGTAGGCCATCTGCCATTTCTTACGGTTTATAAAGCGGTCCAGAAAATGGATAATGACCACGAAATAGTCCACTACTACATAACGGACCAGCTCAAAAACGATAAAATACCAGAAAACCCGAACTGCCTTTTCCCAGCCGGCTTCGATCCAAAAACGGTATATGTCCTCCAGGATCATTTAGCCTCAGGCTTAGTCATAGTCAATGCCTGATTCCAGGCCTGCAGATATGAATGTGTCAGCTCCTCACAGGTGTACCGGATCACATTTCGACCAATGCCGAGATTATCCCTGATCAAATGATTGATCAGGAAAACTGTTCGCCTGGCTATAGCCTCGGCTTCATCTTCTTCGATAGAGAATAGGGTGAAATAGATATGTGGAACCTTTACCGTTCGAATATCAGCGGTGTGCTGAGATGCTTTGATCATTTGCATGATTTCCTCCAAAAACCGCAACTCATTCTCTTTGCCAATCTGCCCAGCAACTTCAGCATAGTTATCAAAACTCACCGTGACCAGAAAATTTCTTCCTCTTTTGCCTTCAGATACATGAAATCCGACCGATTGTACAAATGCATCCCAGGTCATTGAGTCCGCCACCATCTTGTTCTTGATTTGATTGGTAAAATACTGGCCTTCCTCAATCCATTCCCTTCCATATTCAGTCAACTCATATTCCTTAAAAATCTTCTTGACCAGGTACTCCACTTTTTGATCATGACCGCAATCAAGGCATTTCGCCTTTACCCAATAATTTTGAAAATCACCATGACATTGCTGACAATGATGTATGGACGAAGGCTTGTCAAAATCAACACCGATATGCTTGAGTTGATGGTGACACTTAGGACATTGCAAAGGCTGAGACGGGTTGGATCTGCTAAATTCAGATTTCGGTGCTACATGAGCACAACGAAAATGATGAACCAATTCCTCGGTCCTTAAGTCCGATGATTGACACCCCGGACAGACTTCACGATACTGGAGAAATCCTCCCAGGCATTCGCTGCAGAGGTACCCGGAATGACTGAATTGCCCGGTAATCAATCCTTCTTTTTCTGCTTGATCTAGTAGATCGAAGCTCGATCGACCTCCTGTCCCTATAGAATCTATCTTACTCAGGATCGGATAATAAAACCCCATCTTGCTCTCCCGGTCCGGTACAGGTTCCATCTTTTTGATCTGGCGACTATGATTGAATACAAGAAACGCGATCAATGAACTCTTTTCTTTTTCGATTCCAATCATCGGTCTGATTTGTGAGACCTGATCATTAAGACTGGAGATATTCCTGGTCAAAGTACTCAAGTCCTGAAAGTCTCTCACGACACCATCAATCAACAGGCTAAATGTTGCTGTACCATGATTGTGGGAGGACAACAGGTAAAGGGGCTTCAAGAACACGTTATTGCGAACGACGGACCGGATAGATAGGATCAACTGTCGCGTTAACATGAGGCTGGTGCAACGGACTACAATGGCATCGTATCTGTACAGATCGCTCAATGATCCCAGATAAGTGTCAGGAATGACTGCAAAGGTAAGTCCAGACTGATTAAACGGTGTGATCGTATTTTGCAAAACCAAGTTTTCCTCTGACTGTGGGTTCATAAGTAATGATGCGTGATTTATTAAAACAGGGCTTTAGTTACATGTACATTGAGCTTGTAGAATGCTTTCCACTTATCCAGCTCAAGTTGATCAATGGGGGTTATATCGGCTACGATACTACGGGTTGTGGGTTCGTATTTCTTCTGAAATTCTTCGGGTAGTTCATAGGTAGCAAAGTAGAATCGCTGTAAAACGCCATAGCTTTTGGTTCCATCGGGGAACAAAACATCAACTACATCACCCTCTTTTAGATGATGTAAATCCTCCTGATCGTAAAAAGCCTTGATAAAAAGGTTGGTAGGCTTATGAACGGACATGATGACATCGGATTCGAGGGCTACCTCAAAATTTTCCTTTAGGACCTGAGTGATGGTGCCCTTTACCGGAGATACATAAGCATGAAGTATTTTGGGAAATCTGACTTGCTCTGCCTCCAGGAGCCTTTCTTTCTCCAACTCCATTCTTTCCTGTACGCGCAAATGCTCCAGGTATTTATGATAGTAGTCGATTTCCTTATTAGCAGACTGAATCTCGGATTGGTAACGTAGAATCCTGTGATCATAATCTTCCAGCTTAGATACAGGATAAATGTCCAGGTATACTTCGCGTTGAATCCTCTTTCTTTCGGCCCTTTCGGCATCCAGAAGATGTTGTGATTCGATGACTTTGAGTTCCTCCAATTCAATTCTCTTTTCGGTAGTGATTCTTTCCCTGACAATCCAGTCCAGATTATCACTGGATATGATTTGCTTTGTACGAGGATTGCGAGACATGTGCTCATTGTTTATTCCATTTTCATCATAATACAGGAATAAAGTATCTCCTACATTTACAGAATCTCCTTCCAGCCTTCTGAATTGCACAATCTGAATATCCTGTGTGAACTGGATATCAAGCTTTTTGAAAAGTACCTGTTGAAATCTTTAGATAAGCAGGGGCAGTTTTTGGACTCAAACGGAAATCCAATTTCCTGTCAGTATGGTCTCGTTGACGCGGCTTCGATGGCGGATTTTC
>JAUILF010000213.1 GCA_030433135.1 Bacteroidia bacterium
TCCACGTAGGTGTTTGACCTCACTTCACCCGATATGACCGTCAAACCAGTGGTCACTAGAGTTTCACAGGCCACCCTGGAATCAGGATCCTGACTAATAAATGCATCGAGTATGGCATCAGATATCTGATCTGCCACCTTGTCGGGGTGTCCTTCCGATACTGATTCAGAAGTAAATAAATATGATTTTTCCATTAATAATGATTCTGCTTAATATGATTTCGCAAAGTTAGTTTTTCCGTCAATTTCACCTTACTCCCGGTCATTTTATTTCGCAGGTAAACATTTCCTCTCCTTCCAGGTATCCTTTGAGCACATCACCAATAGCCACCGGCCCTACTCCGGCAGGTGTGCCGGTATAGATCAGATCACCCATCTGCAATTTGAAGTACCTGGAGATATAACATATGAGATAGTCAAACGTAAAAATGAGGTCGGCAGTATTACCATCCTGAACGACCTCTCCATTTTTGGATAACTGAAATTTAATGGATTCCCGGTCATATTGATCAATGGATCGAAAATCAGATATCACAGCGGAGTGATCAAATGCTTTGGCTTTTTCCCAGGGTTGCCCTTTGGCCTTCAATTGTGATTGAAGATCTCTGGCGGTAAAATCGATCCCAAGGCCAATTTCCCCGTAGTAGGATCCTGCAAATTCTGGCTGCACATGGCGACCATTTTTGGTAATTTTAAGTACGACCTCCACTTCATAATGCAAATCCCTGGTAAAGTCAGGGTAGTAGAAGGGTCTATTGTTAATCAGTAATGCTGAGGGTGGTTTCATGAAGATCAGGGGGCTTTCTGGCACCGGGTTGTTCAGCTCAGAAGCGTGTTCCCGGTAGTTGCGTCCTATGCAAATGATCTTCATGCCGTGGTCAATGATATCGAACGTTAAGCAATCCTACCAGGTCCTTTACCTCTTTGAGTGTCTCCTGTGCTCTGACCCTGATAGCCGCGCTACTGGCCTTGATTTGATTTTTTACCGCTTTCTTGTCTGATAGGATTTCTGCCCTTCGCTCCCTGATTGGTTCGGTCGTTTCTACCAGGGCATCTCCTACTACCTGTTTCAGGTGACCATACTGAAGTTGTCCCTGGTAATATTGATCGAACAGTTCCTGATGGGTATCCTGGTTGCCAGTGGCTTTCAGGAGACTGAACAGGTTTTCCACTCCGGGGCTCATTTCACTCCCTGCTGATCCAGTATCAGTAACTGCAGATTTGATTTGTTTTCGAATTCTTTCGGGAGTGGCAAATAAGTCTATGTGGTGTTTATCGCCCAGGCTGGCACTCATTTTCCGGGTTGGATCCGCTGTGGACATCACTTTGGGAATCTCTGTGAACAAGGGTTCCGGGAGTTGGAAAAATTCTTTACCGGTAATGTGATTGAAGCGCTGTGCGATATTTCTGGTGAGTTCCAGGTGCTGCTCCTGGTCTTTTCCAACCGGTACATACTGAGCCCGATAAATGAGGATGTCTGCAGCCTGTAGTACTGGATAGACATAAAGCGCACTGGATATAAAAGCATTCTTTCCTCCATCCTCTACCTGGGCACTCTTGTCTTTAAATTGTGTCATTCTCGACAATTCGCCATAGCTGGTCATCGTGTTAAAAATCCAGGCCAGTTCCGTGTGCTCGGGTATGAGTGACTGGATAAAGATCTTTTCCGGGTCCAGCCCGCAGGCAATGAGGTCAAAAGCCAGATCCCAGGATGCCGGGATCAGTTTTTTAATGTCATAGGGCATGGTCATAGCATGGTAGTTAACCACACCGTAAATAGCATCGTATTCGTGTTGTAAGTCTACCCAGTTTTTAATGGCACCAAAATATCTGCCGAGATGGAGTTTTCCAGTTGGTTGAATACAGGAGAGCACGGTTTTTGGCATAATCGATCGTAATTAGGCGATTTGAACAATCGCTGATATTTCTACATTGACAAACTTGGGTAGGTTGGCTACTTCTACCAATTCCCTGGCCGGTGCAGTTTTTTCATCAAAATAGGTAGCGTAGACATCGTTAATTCTGGCATACAAGTGCATGTCCTTGACAAAAACAGAGCACTTAACCACATCTTGCATGGTAGCTCCGGCTGCTTCAATGATCGCCTGCAGGTTTGTCATGACCTGTTTGGTCTCTGATTCGATATCAGTGGTAACCAGTGTACCCGATCCCGGGTCGATGGCGATTTGACCTGATACAAACAGTAGATTGGCGACCTGGACGGCCTGGCTGTATGGTCCAACGGGTGCAGGAGCATTTTTAGACTCAATAATCTTTTTCATGTTTGGTAAAGGCTATTATGGTACAAAAACAAAAACTCCTTCCTGCCTCAACAAGAAAGAGTTGTTTCTTCTTCATATGCTCTTAAAAGACTTAATCTTCGTCTTCGACAGCCTGAACCAGCAACTTTCCCTTGTAGTAAAGATTGCCATCTACCTCGTAAGCACGGTGATAGAGATGTGGTTCACCCGTGGTCTTACAAATTGTAATACCGGGAGCCGTTATTTTCTTGTGAGTTCTTCTTTTTCTCTTTCTCTGCTTCGAAATCCTACTCTTCGGATGTGCCATGACACGTATATTTTAAACTATAAATCCAATTTCTTCAGTTCGTCCCAAACAGAAGTGTCTTTTCCTTCTGATTGTTCCCGACTAAGGTAATTAAGTACATCGGAGTCGCATGGCTTATCAGGATCATCCTCACAGTCGTAACGCTTTACCATCGGAATTGAAAGGGAAATCACCTCATATAAGAGAGGTGCCAGATTCAATTCCTCGGCAGCTGCAGGTATATATGTGACCGTTTCATCATCACTATCTTCAATTTCACCAAACTTGATGATCTGCATTTCCTCTCCTTCAAGAGGTAGCTTGATCATCTCCGCACAACGATCGCATTCCGTAACCATATAACCCCGAAAGGTCAATTCGAGGATCATCAAATCAGTTTTGCGATCAATCACTATCTGAGTCTGGATCAAAGATTCATCAATCAATGCATCTTCAAACACTGCAAAAAATGTTCTGTCCAGTTCGTACTCAAATTTGTGCAATCCTTCCTTTACCCTGTGCAGGGGAATCAGGAACTGATCCAACGCCTTCATTACCAAAGAACTTTTAAAAGTGGGCGCAAAGATATAAAAAGAGGTGGATAAATCAACTATTAGGAGCCGATTTACAAGGATCCCTCTAGTTGACTCATCTCAATGGGTAAATCAGCTATTTTAAGATAGGATTTCTTACGTCCGTAACCCACACGAATCTTTCGAACGTTGGTAAGATGCTGTGAACGAATCATGATAGTGCCTTTGTCTTTAATCGTCTGCCTTAGATGAATAGTACCGTCCTGATCAGCGTACTCTGCATACTGAACCAGGGGATGATCTATTATTTTTTCAAATAATACTTTATCGGAACTATCGAGGTACTGAATACTAACAAAGTCATCGGAAGACAGGTCTTCAGCCAGTGGCTCAAAAGTGCCTTCAATCAGTTTGGCTGATCTTATGGTAGCGTTATTTGCGGTGAAATCTAATAGCAACACCAGCACATGCTCTCTGTCATAGAGAAGAGATTCAACTGATGGCTGACCCTGAAGGGTCCGGGCGTTTCTGGGGGAGTGACAACATAAAAGGAGAAAGCCCACCAATGATACGACTAGTGGGCTCCATTTCATTTCTCTTGACTGGCCTTCTCCGTTTTATTCTTTTCTTCTACTTCCTTCATCCCTTCCTTCAACTCGGTCTCAATGGTAGCCCTTGCATTGTTAAACTCTTTTATACCTTTTCCCATACCTCGCATCAACTCAGGTATCTTTCTTCCACCAAAGAGGAGCAAGATGGCAAATAGTATAATAATCACTTCGGGACCTCCTAATGAGAAAAGAAATATGAATGGATCCATTTTGATTGTTGTTTAAGTAAGAAGATAAAGTTAAGAATAATTCAATCACTAAGTCAAAATTCTATTTGAAGCTTAAGAGCTCTAAGTTCCTGGTCGGCACTACCCTCTTGCCGGTTTGTACCTGGAGTCAGTCAATAATTGCTGTGGATCCGGATAGTCCAGGAGGTCTTGCAGAGTTATATCGGGGTTTACATCCATGTAATCACTGACTATCCGGTATCCCAACCAGTTTCCCACTCTTCCGGGAGCTTCAGGAGGCATGTTGGGAACATTGGGACTGGGGGAAATAAGTTTCTGAAATTTTCGGTACTCCATACTAAATAGCAGGTCTTGCTCCATTAGATAAGCCCATATCTGGCCCTCATTGTTATGGAGCCAGCTAAGTTGCTCCCGACTGAACTCGTGAATGACTTCATCTGGCTCAAAGGGTAGTAACTTGTCTTTGACATAAAGTTCGATCCCATTGCGGATCATGTAATCCAGTAGGGTGTTCCCACGAGTTTCCCCCAGGTAATTAGCTACCAGTGCCTGGATGCTCTTGCTAACCAGGTAGGGCTTGTCCATATAAGATTGTATGTACTCAGGAAACAGGTTGGGGTCGTAGTATGGATACGAAGGCCCCAAATAAAAATCGAGGCTAATGCCAAGGAGGTTATCTCCAATAGTGAAAGTGCCGACTTCAAAACCACTAATGCAGGTATAAACCCTGGGCAGAGGCTTATCGGGAAAGTAATACTTGAAGTACCTGAATGCCTGTTCCAGATCTTGTTCGTAATGTGAGAAGTCCTGAAAATGGACCTGGCAGGTATCATACAAGTCTTTGATCATTGGATCCGAAATGAAGAAGCCGACATTTTCAGCCAGGCTTTGAGTACTTCCCGGAATCCCTATGATCTGATAAAAGAAGATGTCACCAAACTCAGTATGCTCACCACTCAGGCGCTCTACTTCCTGTTCTATGCTGGTTGTATCTATAGCAAACAATTCCTGTTCAAATCGTGTAACTTCGACGGACGCGTCTATATGGGATACATCAGGTGTCTCATCAGTATGATTACATGCAATGAGCAAAAGAGTGAACAGTACAAGGTATTTCAACATGTATTCGAAGTATTATATTTAACTCGACTCTTGAAGAGTTGATGGTACAACCATTAGATTATGATAAAAATTATACCAACCATTACATTTTGCCTGATCATGTGCACTCTTTTTGCACAAAAAGGGGAAATATACTATGGATTACAGGGAGGGCCTTCATTTGATTGGATGAGTTCGGATAATAATTTAATCAATTCCAATGGTGTCCGTTTTGGCTTTAAGCTGGGAGGTGCTCTGGAGTATTATCTGGATGACTGGCTGATATTTTCCACAGGCGTGGGATTTGCCTTTGGACAGGGGGGGAAGCTATTGTACAAGACAGGAGGAGATTTGTTTCCCAATTCCGATATTGATAATTCGGAGCTAAATCCCGGTAATAAGCCCTTTCCAAACAATACCGAAGTAACCTACAAGATGCAGATTTTTGAGTTCCCTACATCCTTAAAGTACTTGATTTCGCTCCCAAACCAGAATGTCGATTTTTTCTTTGCCTTTCCTGAGATCACCCTGGGGATTATTGGAAGGACTCGAGGAGATATTTCGGCAACCGGCCTTGAATTGAGTCGACAGGATATCGGCAAAGATGTTCGAGCCTTCAACATGTCCTGGGGTGTCGGTACGGGAGTGACTTATGAGGCTCAGGTCGGAAGAGTAAGTGCCGGGATCTATCTGCAACGGGGAATATCTGACCTAACCAAAGATGATGGTACGCTGGTAACAGAAAACCCGGATGGAACTTTTGAAACTGAAAGGGAAAACTCTCGTGGCACTCTCAATGGGATAATCCTTAAATTGGCATACTTTTTCTAAACTGGACAAATGACCGATAAAAAAGTGATTCAGCAGTTCATCATGGCTGCACTGCAAGAGGATGTTGGCGAAGGCGATCACACGTCAGATGCATGTATACAGTCTGACAGTCAGTCATCGGCTGAGCTGCTGGTGAAGGATATTGGTGTTGTTGCCGGTGTAGGGCTGGCAAAACAAATTTTCCAATTTGTCGATCCCAATGCTGATTTTCAAGAGTTGATTCCAGATGGCAAGGATGTGGATTTTGGCGATATCGCCTTTAGGGTTACTTGCAATACCAGGGCACTTTTAAAGGCAGAACGCACTGTGCTTAATGCCATGCAAAGGATGAGTGGAATAGCTACACTGAGTAGCAGGTTTGCGGTTGAGGTCGAGGACCTGCCGGTTACCATTCTTGATACCAGGAAAACTACTCCTTTGATTCGCTTCCTGGAGAAATGGGCTGTAGAGATAGGCGGTTGTCATAATTACCGCAACGGGTTATACGACTGGATCATGATCAAGGACAATCACATTGATGCCTGTGGAGGGATTGGTGAAGCGATAACCAGTGTCAATGAATATCTGAAGGAGCAATCTCTGGACCTGGGCGTAACTGTCGAGGTGCGAAATCTGGTTGAATTGCACCAGGTGCTGGCCAAAGGTGAGGTAACCCGCATTATGTTTGACAATTTTGAGATCCCGTTACTAAGAGAGGCGGTTCAGACGGTAGGCAAGAAGTTTGAAACCGAAGCGTCGGGTGGCATCACACTTCAGAATGTGAGATCCTATGCCGAGACTGGAGTTGATTTTATTTCTGTCGGAGCACTCACCCACTCATCAGGCTCCCTGGATTTGAGTCTGAAAGTGATATAGGAAGGTAACCCATCAACGTTCTTTGTCTATATCTACTTTGGTAAGTTCCGGCTTGTGTCAATTAGTCGTTAGATAGGTACCTGAGTTACATAGATCAGAAAGATGATCGTAAGGATGATTACAATCCAAATCCTGAAATCGGCTATATATGTTCTCTCGTCATTTTTCTCCATGGCCTGATTAAGTGCTTAAAATTTCTACGGGGGTACAGTGAAATGAATAATAACATCCTTCTGTAGGTTATTCGAAATACAAAAAGGGTGCCATAGCACTTTAATCTAATATCAGGGCTTTGACCGTAAGATGGCCTGCTTTATTCCCTTTATCAGTGCGGGACCCTGATATATCAGACCTGTATATATCTGTATCAGATCTGCACCAGCTTCCAGTTTGGCAACAGCATCCTGAGCAGCCATGATGCCACCCACGCCTATGATGGTGAAATCCGGGTTTGTGGCATTTCTTATGTGGCGAATCATTTCGGTGGATTTCTCTCTCACAGGAGCACCACTTAATCCGCCGGCACCAATTTCTTCAATGAATGCCGCTGATGTGTTCAAGCCGGATCTTGAAATAGTCGTGTTCGTGGCAATGATGCCATCCAGATGATTACTATGTACTACATCCAGCACATCATCCAACTGATGCCGGGTCAGGTCTGGGGCAATTTTG
The DNA here is from genome assembly GCA_030433135.1 of Bacteroidia bacterium. GTDB lineage: Bacteria > Bacteroidota > Bacteroidia > Chitinophagales > Saprospiraceae > JABDMH01. The sequence continues at coordinate 7,338 of JAUILF010000213.1, forward strand.
AGAAGGATGGGCTTGCGTGAAGGGAACGAATCATTCAGGGACTGCAGTTCTGCCAGAAGTGCGCTGAGGGGTTCTTTGTCCTGCAGTGATCTCAGCCCCGGAGTGTTGGGTGAACTTACATTAACCACAAAGTAATCTACATATGGATAAAGTGACCTGAAACAGTAGGTATAATCGTCATTTGCCTTTTCATTGGGGGTGACCTTGTTTTTCCCCAGGTTGCCACCTATTATTAGATGGTCTTTTTTCCTCCCTTTCAATTGCTGCACCATGTGATCTACTCCCCGGTTGTTAAAACCCATGCGATTGATCAGTGCCTGATCTTCAGGTAGGCGAAATAGCCTCGGTTTTGGATTTCCATCCTGAGGTTTTGGAGTAACTGTGCCCACCTCAATGAACCCAAAGCCAAGCAGGGACATGGGGGCGACATAGCTGGCATCCTTGTCAAAACCTGCCGCCAGTCCAACCGGATTCCTGAATTTCAATCCCATTTTTTCGACCTCCAAATCCGGGCTTTCCAGCCCCCATATTGATTGAATAGCGTTACGTGTCGGAGACCAATTCCCCAGTCTTTGTAACTGACGGGTGGTAAAGTGATGAGCTTTTTCAGGGCTGAGTTGGAAGAGAACGGGCTTGATAAATGTTTGATACAATTGCTAGGAATCTGCAGTCAATAATGCGTCGGCCAGTCTGTCTTGGTCACGAATCAAAAGTCGCCGACGGTCAAACTTAATAATTTCCTGGTTGCGTAAATCATTGAGTACCGTAGTAACTGTTTGTCTGGAAGTGGCGGTAATATTTGCGATTTCCTGGTGAGTGAGAAATTTTCGCACTACCGTCTCATAACCAACTCTTTCACCACGGACTTTGGCAAGTTCAATCAGAAATTCAATGATCCGGCTCCGAGCGTCCTTAAAGACCAGGCTGTGCAGTCGCGATTCTGTTTCCAACAATCGTTTACCGAACAGGGAAAGAAAAAATTGCTGAAGGGGCCCACGATCCCGGAGTAGCTCCTGAATGGCATCCTTGTGAACCGTACAGACTTCGGTATCTTCCATGGCGAAGGCAAAATCTTTCCTGCGATTCATCATCATAGCCAGTTCACCAAAGACTTCACCTTTTCCGAGAATGGCCTTTATGATCTCCCGGTCTCCCTGCATAGTGCCGATTTTGATTCTTCCATCTACAATGAAGTAGATGCGGTCACTCTCATCCTCAGGAAGGTAGATGTACTCTCCTTTTTTAAACAGATGTTCTCCGTGTTTGTCGGGGTTTGATTCCATCTTTCCCGGACAAAACAGTCCGGTAATATCAATATTCTGTAGATACCAGAGATTGGATTCTTGCATAGCTCAGGACGATGTCAAATAGAGAACAGCAGTTGAGTAGAATAGTTGGCAATCGAACTCTGGTGCAGACTCAAAATTCCTGGTCAAATTTTAATCCAAAGTTCTCCTGAAAAGTCTTGAAGTAAGGGTTTTTCTCACAGAGCAGCTCATATTTTTCCTTGGCAGTCAACACTTTTGGTTTGTCTATCTCTTTCCGAACCGATTCATCAATTTCGATCTTGATGGTCAGTCGGGGTAGTCCCAACTCGGATCGAAGACGCTCGATCAGATCGGTCTCCTGCAGAATGATTGATTTGGAGAGCATGGACGATACAGTGGCTACAATTCCGTTGTTTTCCACATCTAGCTGAGTTGAGTCGAGAACTGTTTTTACTGACCTGGATGTTTGATCTTCCACATATGAATCCCATATTGCCTGAACCTGATCCAGGGATACGACTATAGAATCGTACTCGTTGTTTTCCGGTACCTGGTCTTCAACTGCCTTTACAAATGAGCTCAGTGATCCCATTCCCGTAGTGCTTTTAGAAGATCTCAGATTGAATGGCAGTGCTTCTCCCGTGACTTTTTCATCTTCAGAGTCAGACTTTGCTTCCGGCTGTATTTCTTCATCATTTTCTTGCCATTTGGCTTTGAGATCGGGAGTATCACTCGTCTTTGTCTTTTCTATGACTTCGTCAGGTGATGAAATGCTCTGCTCCTTCACGTTTTCATTCCCACCCTGGGGCTGATTAGGTGCGGAAACTATCTTTTCAGGTGCGACTTTCTTAGATTCCGGATTCTTCTGACTTTCTGTTGTAGCTCCCTTAGAACGGTCTGATTCTGGTTCTTTACCAACCAGAAAGTTTAGGTAATTGATCTTGATGAGGGTCATTTCCACGTGCAGACGTTTGTTCTTACTCATCTTGTAGTGGATGTCACACTCATTAGCCAGGTCCAGTGCACTCAATACAAATGACTCGTCCATCAAATCCGACTGCTGGATGTACCGGCTTTCCAGCTTTTTACTGACATTGAGCAGGTATTGAATCGACTCATGTTTGCATATGAGTAAATTTCTTAAATGTTCAGCCAGGCCATTAATAAATACATCTCCGTCAAAACCCAGCTTCTGGATTTCATCAAAAATAGCAAGGACGGAGGCCAGGTTCCCTTCCAGAAAGCCGTCTACCACCCGAAAAAAATAGTCGTAATCCAGCACATTGAGATTGCCAATGACATCCTGGTAAGTGATCTTTTTCCCGCCAAAGCTGGCTACTTTGTCAAAAATGGATAATGCATCCCGCAAGGCACCATCTGCCTTGGCACCTATGACGTGTAAAGCTTCCGGATCTGCCTCAATTCCTTCCTGTTTGCAGATAGCATCCAGTTGTTTTACAATGTCCTCAATCTGGATTCTCTTAAAATCAAAAATCTGGCACCGGGACAGTATCGTTGGGATGATCTTGTGCTTTTCAGTGGTAGCCAGGATAAAGATCGCATAGGAGGGTGGCTCTTCCAGGGTTTTCAGGAAGGCGTTGAAGGCCTGCTGAGAAAGCATATGAACCTCGTCTATGATAAAGACCTTATAGTCCCCTTCCTGGGGTTGAAAGCGCACTTGCTCGATCAGTGACCGGATATGCTCCACACTATTATTTGAGGCGGCATCGAGTTCCAGGATGTTCATGGAGGCATTGCGCTCGAAAGCCTGGCACGAGTCACAGGTGCCGCAGGGTTCTGTATCTTCCGTGACGTTTGTACAATTGAGTACTTTGGCCAGAATCCGGGCGCAGGTAGTTTTTCCTACTCCTCGCGGACCACAGAATAGAAAGGCATGGGCCAGTGTGTCCTGGCGGATTGCGTTCTTTAACGTCTTGCCCA
>JAUILF010000214.1 GCA_030433135.1 Bacteroidia bacterium
AATGGGTAGAGCCCTCGTACATCAGCACCTTTTGACCCAGCATGGATACAATTTCAATCCTCATTGGATATGCACTTTCCATCAGGCTTCTGATTACTACATATTCTGATGCGGGATTGGGTGCTACTGAGCAGGTGTGATAGTACTCAGACATCTGATCCCTGATGCAATAGGTCGTATCCGGCATCATATGCGTAAACTCCCGCGAAAATCCCGTCATGGGCGATCGATAATCCTCCCAGGTTGCAATGCCATCACCGGCATTCACCGACCAGGGCATCACCCCTGCATATCCATTTTCTACTGCCCGTTTAAGCAGGGTAGAAGCTGCATCCCCTTTGGAAAATGCAAATTCAGACACAATAGTGGGTTTGTCCAAACGCAGTTTGTCGACATTGTGTTTAAAGGGTGAAAGCCGTTCCCAATTCCAATCGTAAAAATGGACCGTGTAGAAATCCAGGTAGGTTTCCGCACATCCCGGGTTTTGTCTTTGAAGTTCAATGTCCGACCAGTAATTGGTCGTAAGGAAGGAGAAATCCGATAGAAAACGCAGACCGGCAGAGCCAACTGTAACTCTCTGGTCACTATGTTGATGAATGAACGAGGCATGTAATGCTACAAACTTCTGCATGTCAGTCCTGGAAACTACCTCTCCGGTAGTACCGGCAAAGGGGATATCCATAGCCCATTCGGGTTCATTAATGATCTCCCAGGCCAAAATGTTGCAGAACTTTTCAGTGCGTTCCAATATGGGCTTCAATGCATGCTCCAGATATGATCTGGTCCGTGTTGTATCCTGTATCAGAGGTAACAGCCGGGTGTCCACAATCTCAAAACTCCATAAAACCGGTAAAACCATCAGATCATGGTCAGCAGCCAATTGCAGGAAAGAATCCAGATCATCCAAAAAGGCTGTAGGCAGTCCCGTCACCGTTGCTGATGCATCCCGAAGCGGTGACAGCCTGCCATCACAGTGTAGCCAAATCCGAACCGTGTTGATGCCGGCTTCACTTAGATCGGAGAACATTCGGTCATAAAAATCCGGATTGAAAGAGCGGTGACCCCTCCCTCCAAAGTCGTGACCGTAAAAGCGCCAGGGTATATTCATCCCCGATACCAGCATTTCCCTTCCATCAACGTGTAAGCGCTGACCAAATAAAACACCGGCCTGGATAAAGGCCAGGATGGCAATACCTCTTATTATTTGTCTTCTTTGCATCCGCAGAATAGACCTAACTTCCCCCTGTCAAGTTAGGATATTTCAAAACTACAGCATGACAAACATCCTGATTCTCACTATAGTTTTGGTCACCGGAGTACAATTGTATTTCTGGTTAGGGTGTTTCTATCGCTTGAGACTTGCATCCAACAAACCTGCTGCTGAGGATGGACCAGGTGTTTCGGTGGTGATCTGCGCCAGGAATGAAGCCGAAAACCTGCTTCAGAATCTTCACCTAGTGCTCAGCCAGAAATATTCTTCCTTCGAAGTAATCGTTGTTGATGATCATTCCGTTGATCAAACCTCTCGTGTGCTCCGAGACCTGGAGAAATCATACCCCCATCTGGTCACAACAACAAACAATGGACAGCAAGGCAAAAGACAGGCTTTGCAAAAAGGTGTAGATACTGCCTCCCATGACGTCATTGTGTTTACAGACGCTGACTGCAGTCCTTCATCATTATCCTGGCTTGGTAGTATGGTATCACCTTTGAGTAACGGCTATAACTTAGTGGTTGGTCGGGCTCCATTCTACAGGGAGCCTGGCCTACTGAACGCCTTTGCCCGGTTTGAAAACCACCTTACCCTCTTCCAATATGGGTCTGCAGTCTTATTAGGTATCCCTTTCATGGGAGTTGGCAGGAATATGGCCATGAAAAAATCAATATGGGATGCTTATATACCCAACCCCGACCATAGGGGAGGAGATGATGATCTATTGGTGAACCAACTTGGTTCATACCACCATATGTGGGTGGTAACTGACCCCGGAGCCTCCATGTATTCTCAAAGTGAATCCACCTGGAAAGACTGGCTGCGTCAAAAGCGAAGGCATGTATCGGTCTCTCCGGCTTATCACCGTGCGTCGCAATTTTTGCTATTATGCTATGCCATCACTCATTGGGCGCATTACGCGGGAATCATTCTTCTCTTGGCACAGGGTTGCTTCATGTGGGGACTCGCACTATATCTATTGAGGGTACCCGGTGTTTTCATTTGTTTCCATTCACTAACAAATAAGCAAGACCGGTTAAAAAGGATTGAAATCCTTTTGTCGGATGGACTTTTTATTCTTTATTATCCCATCGTTATGATTTTTCTGCTTTTGAAGCCACCACACCGATGGTAGAACTTGATGGACCCCAACTGATACTGAAGTACTTTCCCGACCTGACGGAAGATAAGGTGGCAAAGTTTGCACAATTGGGGCCGCTTTATCAAAAGTATAACCAGCAAGTCAATGTAATTTCGAGAAAAGATACAGACTCGCTATACCAGCATCACATTCTCCATAGCCTGGCCATTGCCAAATTCATTGCTTTTGCCGAGGGTGCCAGCATATTGGACCTTGGGACCGGCGGTGGATTACCCGGCATTCCTCTGGCCATTCTATTTCCCGGGTGTCGATTTGACCTGATTGACGGCACGCGCAAAAAGATAGAGGTGGTAAAAAGTTTGGCTGGTGACCTGGGTTTGGAAAATGTCCGGGCTCAACATGTCCGGGCTGAAGACTTTTCAGGTAGTTATGATCATATGGTTAGCCGGGCAGTGGCAACCACGGACAAACTCCTGAAATGGAGTAAACACCTGATTAATCCCAAAGCGCGGGATCACACACACCTACTGCTCAAGGGAGGAGACTTAACGCAAGAACTCGCTTTTCTTAATCCGGTTCAGTACCAGATCGTTGAGCTGACCAGGTACTTTGACGAGTCATTCTTCGAAACAAAGAAACTGGTTTCTTTATCTGCTTGGTAGCCCTGTCCCTGGTTTCTATCTGGCTAAATTGTGTACTGATGTCTAACAAAATAAATGTTTGCACTGAGAATACTTAGAGTACTTATCTTTATCACCGATCGTAAACCTAGTGCTTACCTATGAATTTCTTCCAGGATCTGGATCAGGTGATTTTTAGCATTGCTCAATTTGCGTTTACCCTGAGGCAATTGATCGTACTGTTTTTTGCCCTGCTCCTGATTTATGCCATATACAAGATCGTTGTGCTGGGAGTTTTACCCCTTATTTCCGAGCGGGAGGTGGTGTCAGAGGAAAATATCGATCGTGTCCGTACGACGATCAAGCGATTGTTCTGGCCGTTGGGTGTTATTGTCTTTTTACGTGCGCTGGACCTGGATCTGATCATCAGTCAATCATCAGCATTTACTTTCCGGATCTCCACACTCATTTTTGGTATTGTGATCATTCAGGTTGCCCGGATTTTTGACTGGGTATCCACAAAGTTGCTCATGAAGCAATACCAGATTTCCAGGGGCATCAAACTCCAGCGAAAAAACGCCCATCAGCGCGATATCTCAGCCAAAGCGACCAAAACGGTCAAATACATTGTGTATACCGTAGCCATCATAGGACTGGTCTCAACTTTCAACCTCAATGTTACCCTGATTAACATCCCGATCAAAGATGACATCTACCCACTCAGGGTCAATAGCCTTTTTGTGGCCATCCTGATCTTTCTTACTGCCACCTTGCTGGCGTGGATCATAACCCAACTGCTGTTGTTCTCTTACTATCGCAGGAATGAAGTTGATCCGGGTAAGCGATTTGCCATCAATCAACTGGTCACATACTTTATCTACGTCATAGCACTGTTTGCCATTATCGACAATTTCGGGATTCAGATCACGGTATTATGGGGAGGTATTGCAGCCCTCATGGTAGGTATTGGCCTGGGTATGCAGGATATATTTCGTGACTTCGTTTCCGGGATTATCTTGCTTTCCGATCGCACTGTGGTGGTACATGACATAGTAACCATAGATGGTCAGATTGGAGAAATCAGCAAGATTGGTCTGCGAACTTCTTTCGTATTAGGACGAGATGATACCATGTTGATCATTCCTAACAGCAAGTTGATTTCCGATCAAATCGTCAATTGGACTCAGCAGGATAACAAGGTTCGGTTTTCTATCCGGGTTGGTGTCGCTTACGGAACTGATCCCAGACTGGTCAAACGCATACTCTTGGAGGCTGTTGAGCAAAATGACTCGATTTCAACTGTGCCACCACCTTTTGTCAGGTTTAAGGATTTTGGGGATTCCTCTCTGGACTTTGAAGTATTTTTCTGGTCTTACCACCTCATGACAATCGAAAATGTAATGAGTGAAGTACGGTTCACCATCAGTGACATGTTTGCCAGGGAAGGAGTTGCCATTCCATTTCCACAGCGAGATATCTGGATTCGATCTACCGGAGAAGAATAGTCTCCGAAGACACCGATACGATTGAATCTCCCGTTAATTTTATTAAACTTTGCGTTAAACACGCGTTAAACGGAGGTCGAATCTGTGCCTTTTTCTCCTCTGAATCGATTGATAGGGTAAAGGATACTTTTTTTGACGTAAATCCAATATCCTTTGAGCTTGCGATTTATTTAAGCCCCATCGAAGAAACTTCTACCTAAAATTGTAATTTTGCGTCCGTTGAACGACGGCTTAACATATTGAAAATAAAGTTACTATGAAGAAAGCACTGTTCTTGAGTTTGTGTCTGACGCTGATGGCAGGTATTGTCTCGGCTCAGAAAATAGCGATTGTGGATGTTGCCTACTTGCTGGACAATATGCCTGAATATCAAAGTGCACAGCAGGAGTTGGACAATGTTGCTGAAGCCTGGCAACAAGAAATAGCCGTTGAGCAGGACAAGGTGAAGAGTATGTACAACAAATACCAGGCAGAACTGGTGTTGTTGAGTGACGAAATGAAAAAACAGAAAGAGGATGAAATCATGGAGGCTGAGAAACAAATCAGAGCCATGCAGAGAAGCAAGTTCGGTCCCGAAGGCGAACTCTTTCAAAAGAGGCAATCGCTGGTTTCGCCCATACAGGAAAAGGTGTACGGAGTGATCCAGGAATATGCCAATGAAAGAGGATATGATGTGATCCTCGACAAAGGAGGTAGCTCGGGAATTATATTCACCAATGACCGATACGACAAAACTGATGACATCTTAAGAGCCATCAAGAGTTTATAATTCGCATAAAAAAGTATTTTTGTGCTCCATTTCAAGATTTAAACACAGGAGAAAATGACTAAATTTCTTAAATACACCATATTACCGTTACTTTTTCTTGGTGTAGTAACTATCGCAAATGCGCAGGGACCAAAGATTGGTTACCTCAACAGCAATATGCTTTTGCAACAAATTCCGGAGGTAAAGCAAGCCAATGCCAACCTCGAAGCCCTTCAGAAACAACTGCAGAAGAAAGGCGAGGGGATGTTGGAGGAATTTCGTACCAAGTACCAGACCCTGCAGAGACAGGAACAATTGGGAGAGTTATCACCCAAACAAATTGAGGAAGAAGCACAGGTACTCAGGGAAGAGGAAGTAAAAATTCAACAGTTTGAGCAGGAAATGCAAGCTCAACTGGAAGAGAAACGTACCAGTTTGCTCCAACCTATTTTTGACGACGTGAGTGCCAAGATAGCAGAAGTAGCAGAGGAAAACGGCTATACCTACATTATTGATGATAGTCCGGGATTACTCCTGTACAAGGATGAAGCCTTCGACGTAACAGCACTGGTAAAAGCCAAGCTGGGTATTGAGTAGGTTCCGTAAAGGATTATAAGAACTTAAGAAGGATCATGTATGTACATCATATGTGATCCTTTTTTTATTGCCTGCCGACCATATCGGTTTGAATTCAAATGAAATGTATTCGACTCCTTCGGTCATTCGATTATTGAAACTTTACCACACTTTGGTAATACTATCCCCGTTAACCCATCTACTCCACTTGCGGTCGTATGCGTGGAGGGTGTCCGTGCGATCTCCCCGATTATCTACTACCGGATAGCCACGGTTGACCCATTCGAATATGCTGCCGTAAAGATTGGATACATTGGTAAAACCCTCCTCCATAAGTTTTTCACCCACTTTCTCACTACGGTACCCAATGGAGCAATAGACTACTATCGTGGTATCTTTCGGCAAATCTTGCAGCACATCAAACTTTGCATCACTAAACCCGACAAACCTGGCTCCCTGGATGTGACTGATATCGTATTCCTCCCATTCGCGGGCATCTAGGATAACGACATTGTCCATGTTTTTCAAGTCCGAAACAGATACCACAGGAACATCAAAACTCAAGTAGTTTCGAATCGTCCGATCAAATTTTTCATTTTCTACCATGGTTCGGCCCGGTTGTTGGCCGCATGACACAATAGACGGTATCAGAAATATGAAAAGCAGGATCCCTCTCATGATTACTCGATTTGAATCGGTCCTTTTCCCAGCCCGTCCTGAATCATGGAAGATCGGGTGCAATACTGGAGCAGATTGTTCTCAATAAAGGACTCCACTTTGGTACGATCATTATAGCGGTACAGCAAATGAATGTTGGGACCGGCATCAAGGGTAAAGGCTACCGGTATTTTGCTCTCAAGTCTGAATTCCCTGATCAACTGGATAATGCGCAATGAATTGGGCTGCATCAGGATGTAATAGGGCTGAGAACACATCATCAGGGCATGTAGCTGAAGTGCTTCCTGCTCACAGATTTGAACAAACCTTTCGACATCCCCGGTTCTCAATGATTCCACCAGGTACATCAGGTTCCTACCGGCTTGGAGATATCGATTTTCAGCAAAAGGATGACCTTCCATCAGTTGATGGCCTGCCGAACTACTGACCGACTTTTGTTCCTCACTGACCAGGAGAATCGTATTGCAATACTGATGAAACTCCGAATGCAACATATCACCAACCGGTATGGCATACTCGTCGGAAGCCCCTTCCACCAGGCCCGTTTCTCCCCAAAGGGCTGCATGGGCAAAAATAGAACGACTGGCACTACCGGATCCCAGCCTGGCTACATAAGATGCCTTCTGCCTGAATACCACATCATCCTGTAGCGTTTCGAAAAGGGCATCTTCCAGGCTGCACAGACAAAGTGCCAGTGCACTAAAAGCAGATGCCGAAGAAGCGATACCCGAAGAATGCGGAAAAGAGTTACGGCTGCGAATATCAAAATGCAGCTGATCGATAAAAGGAAAAATCTGCCTAACCTTATCGAAATACCCTTGCAGTCTCTTTTCAAAATCGGGTTTGGATTCACCATCAAAAAGAAATGACAGTGACACAGTTGTCGAAAATTCCTCCCTGGGTTTGAAAAGCAAGGTAGTTTCGGAATAGGATTGTGAAAGAGTAAAGCTGAGAGACGGATTCCTCGGTAATTGGTCACCATGCTTTCCCCAATACTTTACCAGGGCAATATTAGAAGGGCTTCTCCATGCAACTTTGCCGGTTTCTACTTTACTGGAAAGGACAAATTCACCGGCTGAAGCTTCAAAATTCATGACGATGTGCGGTTGAGTGCTAATTATTGTGGGCTATGTCGAAATCATCAAGTACCATATCCATGATCGGGTCGGCACCTCTTACGTAGCCCTCCTTGAGGTGATATCCAAAAAATGATCCTGCCGTGGTCCAATACAAGGCGGTCAGACCTCCTTTCAGATCCTTAATCAGGAAATGCAGGGGGGTATTCAGTTCCTTTTCGATCATATGGACGAGGATTCTTCCCTGGGTTCGGCTCAAGTTTTTCAACGGGTCTTCAAACTCTTCCTTCAATTCTTTCTGTAGTTTTCGCAGGTGCTTTCGCTGTTTGCGTTTTTTCATATCTGTGGTCACTTCTTCCACCTCCCGAAAAACTCTGATAGCCTCTACAGCGTATGGGTAAACTTTGTTGGCATACCGGCGGTAACGTTCATAGAGCACCCGTTCCTCCCTTGACTTGAACCTCCGCTTGGAGGTAATACTTACGTGATCCAGCTCTGCAATATAGAGTGTATCATCACCAGTAATCAAAGTAGACAGTACCTGTCCATCAATTTCTATCCGCCCATCTTCAAGATGGGTCTGTGCCATCGTCACCACGACTGGCAGGAATAAAAATATGATGATAGTTGTCCACTTTGGCATACCTTATAAACGAATTTGTATTGACTCTAGCACAATACCGGACTTGTTTCCGCTAATTTATTAAACCAATAAGGGCAGGAATTCAGGCCCTGCCTGCGATACGAAATTACTAAATTTGCCCACTGAATGTCAGATGCAGGTCTTCTGTTAAGATAGTTCTGAAAATTATTTATAAAAACTTGATGGTAGGTTGTTTATATATTTGCTATTTTTATCACATGACTAAGGCAAACCGCATGAACCTGCTGCCCTATATTCTGATGATGTTTGGTCTGGTGGACCCGGGTCCAGGTCCTATGTACACCGTCGAAAAGCTGAATAACCAGATCAACACCAGGTATGATGAAATCAACCCGGTCATAAGCCTCGATGGAAAAACCATTTACTTTACCCGGGTAGGGCATCCTTCATTTGACAAGACACTCACTGTAGATCACAATGACTATTCCAAGACCATGTCATTTGAGGATTATACTACGCAATTGAAGGAAGTATTGCATCAGCTCGGTGAGCCTGAAAACAGCGACCCTGTGACCTCACCGTTTAATCAGGATATATGGATTGCCACGTCTAAGGACGGGGAATTCGACAAAATAATTCACCCTTCCTATCCACTGAATAGCGCATTGCCAAATAGTGCCTGTGCGGTTACCACTGATCCTGATAAAATCGTTATCGTCAATCAGTTTTATAAAGAAGGCGGGATGCAAAAGGGGTTTTCATTTGCCAGCAAAAATGAAACTGGGAGCTGGAAGTTTCCCGAGCCCATTTTCATCTATGACTACTACAACCTGGACGCCGGTGTAAATCTTACCCTCAGCAAGGATAACGAAGTGATGATTCTCTCCATGAATCGCAATGATTCCGAAGGGGAAAATGATCTTTACGTGTCCTTTCGGGTACATACCACCTTGTGGAATGCCCCATTGCATATGGGTGATGATATAAATACACCCGGTAACGAAATCACTCCCTTTCTTTCTGATGACAAGCGATTTCTTTTTTTCTCTGCCATGTCCAATAATCCCGATATGGGACAGGACATATATGTCAGTGAAAGACTGGATGACTCCTGGACAGAATGGTCCACTCCCCGACCGCTGCCGCAGCCCATCAATTCCTTCAGCGACGAAGCACAGCCTTTCTTAAATGAACAAACGGGCTTCTTATACTTCACCAGTACCAGAGAAGGATCCAGTGACATTTACCGTGTCAATTACAGAAAACCAGAATCCAAACCCCGCCCTATGGTCGTGGTCAATGACAGGGAGAAAGAAATACGGTGCATCATTACTGATGGAGAAACCGGCAACGCGATTCCAGGCGAACTCATGTACGGCTATGTGGGAGAAGAAAACTACAGTTTCAATGAGTCGTTAGACATACAGGGGATGGCACTGAACGTTGATCATCCGGAGCAGATACTAAAACTAAAGGCAAAAGTCGATGGCTATATAACCCGGGAAATCAGGATTGACATTGCCACCCTGATGGAATCTGATGATGAGAAGATGATCATCAAAGTTCCTGCCGACCCGGTTAAAGTCAATACCAGGATCTCAATGTCCCCGATCTTTTTCATGCGGGGAAAGGAAAGAATTCTTTCAGGATCCTATGATGAACTGAACCGGTTATACAGCATTATGAAACAGCACCCATCCATGCAGATTATGATTGAAGGGCATACGGACAATGTGGGTGACGATTTCGCCTTACTGGACCTATCCAAAAACCGGGCCCTGGCAATCAAACGATACCTGGTACAGGCCGGTGTACAATCCTATCGCATATCAACCAAAGGTTATGGCTCGAGGAGACCTATTACCGATAATTCAACAGAGGCACTGCGGGCAAAAAACAGAAGGGTAGAGGTAGTTATTACCAGGATTTAATCTGCCTACCCGCACACCAATCCTAGGTGGCCGGTTGTCGGTGGCTGGTGGCAGGTTGCTGGTTGCCGGTGCTGTTGCAGTGACTCATTCGATCAATTCAGATCATAAGTGATACCAGGTTATTTTCTCCTATGCAAGGGTGGGAGAGCACTCCCCTTTAGGCTTGGCGAGTCAGCCTTTGGCTGAGGCTGGGAGTAGCGCAGGCCGATCCTGGAAGCAATGGGGGGTAGTGCTAGCAAGGATCCATAGAATATCTTCCTGCCCACACACTAATCCTAGGTGGCAGGTGGCCGGTTGCTGGTTGCCGGTTGCTGTGTATCCTCTCATAAAATACGTTGACAACAATCTGTCAACTTTTGGGTGACATGTTGATAACTCCGTTTGGTTAATAAATATATAAATCATCCTTTTGTTTCTGTAGAGGTGAAGCGGAGAAAGCAATGCTGGGGAGCAAC
>JAUILF010000572.1 GCA_030433135.1 Bacteroidia bacterium
GTCCCGCCGCTTCTAAGGTAAGAATCAACAGGATTAACAGCATGCAGTGGTTGCATCTCATCATAAGGCAAGTAGAATCAATGTAAGATCAAAAAATATTATTTGGCAGTCAATTAAATATTACAATTACGTAAATATCCCGCCATTGCGCTAAGAGATTGAAAATGAAATAATTATCACTCCCCTGGGGAATACTTTAATAAAGATTTAACTATATCAATCGCCAAATTGTTCGATTGTAAGGGTATTGATCCTTTCAATAAGTGTGTGCCCACACAGCTCTTATTGAAATGATGAGAGGGAGAAAGTAAGATCCCGGGAGGTTATTCAGGTTTTGGAGACCGGGGGATGATCTCTGTTTCTTCTCCAAAAAACTGTGCGAACTGCTGCAGGGAACCAGCTAATTTCTGATTGCTGGTGGCCCGCATATAGGAGTCAGCCAATGAGCGCAGCGTCTGATACATGAACCGATCCATTTCGACTACCTGCATCTCCTTAGTCCAAAGATCAATCCTGAGGGTCTCTCTGGTTTTCTTGTCAAAAAAAGACAGCAACATGGCTTTGGCCTCCTGATTTTTTCCCTCTGGGCCCGGTGCATTCCAGGTTATTTTCTCTGGTACCTTGTCGTCTCCAAGACTGACCTTTACCCTTATTTCTTCCTTTGCACTCATCTCGATATATCTGTTCTTTTGTTTACGGTTGCATAATCCTGCAACCAACTTGAAGAATAATAATGAACACCTGACTGAAACTTTTGCGCCGCATCTACCATAGCCCGAGCCACGATATCGGCCTCTATGGGTTTGTTACGGCGCAACCAGCCTCCGGTCAACCGGTTTATCCGGTCACCTATACGGTCAGACCATTCCTGGCCCCAATCAGTGTCCAGTGTCTCTCCTATCAGAATACTTGGTTTAAAAATATGAGTTCCCCAAAACCCCATATCGGATACACTTTCCTCAATAAGACCACGGATTCTGTTTGTCGTTGCCATGGCATCTTTATCGGCTCGCATGGAAGACAATAACATCACCTGTCCCACATGTCGTTGCCTGGCCTGCCACAACATTTTGGGAATATGCCGATAGCTTTCCTTAGGAATATGGTACTTACCTCCCGCATTAAAAAAAGAGGCATCATAGCATATAAACAGGTCATCTACTTTATCCCGGGTAAGATCTACCTTCTCAATGGGGGAAAGGATTACCTCAACCTTGTCACTTTCGATGGAGGGTTTATTTTGGGCAATGACTTTCACCTGAGCATAAACCCGATGTTTGACAAGTCTCTCCAGGACATATTTGCCGACGAAGCCTTCAGACCCCACCAGTATGGCTTTCTTCTTGTCTTGCGAAATTTCGGCTTTGCTCATGAATACTACCTTCTTTGTAACCCGATAAAAGCATGGTAAAAGTAGGGTACTCCTCAGGGATTGTACAATAATACCGGCTTTACCTGGTAATCTTTTTTCCGCAAGAGGGCTAAAACTCCTTTCTGACCACCCAGGTGAGCAGCTCCAAATGCAGTGAACAACCTGCCATTTGAAGATAGTTCCACAATACGGTCTGCCATGATCTGGTTCCGATTGTACAACATCATTTTTCGCAGTTTACCCAGTTGTCTCTTACTGCTCTGGTAAATTTTTCTGATATCCTGATCCAGATAGTACCGAACCAGCCGACGAATTTGATTCCTGAATCTGGCTGTATTTCGCGACAAGGCCCTGAGGTTGCGGATGTGGTCCCTGACAGGCATGTTCTGCATGATATCAAGTTGGGCCTGAAAAGATTCTAGCCCGTGGAGTGACATTCCCAGGTTGTCAGCTTCTTCCCAAAGATACTCGTCAAGGGCGAGTGTTTGTTCCCTCTGCAGGATCATTTCTGATATCACACTGCTGATGAGAAAAGGGTGCTTGTAGATCCAATGATCCAGATCTATGGCGAAAGAT
>JAUILF010000215.1 GCA_030433135.1 Bacteroidia bacterium
ATGGGCATAGGTAGTACATCTTCAAGCCCAATACCCAGCTGGCCGATACCTGCACGGTTGGTAATAGTATAGGTGATCGTGACTTCTGAACATCCAACCAATTCCTTCGGTTCAACAGATTTGGTGAAATCAATCGTGTATGGACATCCACAGGCATCTGAATCAAATCCATTGGGAAGGGTTCCGATTTGATGGGCCTCACCCGTTCTCTTTTCAATTTCGAAAAATCCGGATTGATTGCTTCCACCAATGCCGTACAGCTGGCCACTACGGTCGAAAGCCAAAGAACTTATTCCTCCTGGTATTTGCTTAAACCGGACATGTTGGGTAGAAATAAACCCGGTTGTCTCGATCGCTGCCAGATGATTATCGCGTGAATCAAAACCATACATGGCTCCGACAATAGGATCGGTTGTGAGGTCTGTCAGGGTTATGTCTTTATCAGGTACGATGGGAAAGAAGCCAGCTACAATGTCGGGTGAATTTCGCAACTCAATGGAATATATTCGTTCATCCAGGCCTGTGATTTCATTATGGGCAATTAACAGAAACCGTCTGCCATCTGCACTCATTCCTCCGGCATAAAAAACATAAGTAGTATCGAGATTTGATGGTAGCCCAAGGTTGCGAATGGTTCCCGTGGCATCGATCTGCAATAGTTCATAACTGTCAAAATCCAGGCCGTAAATGAGTTTGTCTTTTACGTTGTAGGCAAGGCAGGTGATATGTCTCTTACCTTCGTTTTTCAGACCCAAATCCTCGTATTTGAACGTCTGTGTTGAGTGTTCAACCTTGATTCTATACAGTCTGCTTCCCTCTGTATGGGTGGTTGAGACAAAATATATGGAACCATCGCAAGGAAATTCCTGTGCTATGCCATTGAAATTGATGCAGCATAGACAAAAGAAACAAAACGAAGATATCCAGGTTGTTCTGATCATCGGTCACCCCTTAAGATACGACAAATGGCCTGATCCACAGTTAGTTCACCAGTTTGGAAGCGGAATTTTCTCTAATCCTTAGTACAGCCAAAGAATCGTTATTTCGGGCTACCAGTAGAAGTTCTTGATTGTTGTGCACAATGCTTTCGAAGTCGCGAATGGCCCCCTTGATATACAACCCGGATTTTTCCGGTTTCATCACCTGCAGTTGGCCTCCTTCAGTCATCCTTAAAACCAGACCCCGGCTGGCGTCATAGATTCCGATTTCCGGTTTCGCCTCATAGAAGTTACCTCCCAGAATGACTTCCGGTAAATAATCATGATTCAGATCCTGGACCAATATGCCATAGATGGGCGCAAACTGTGCTTCCTGGGGTAGGTTTTCCAGTTGAAAAGATCCATTTCCAAGGTTCCAGGCTATAGCAGAAGAAGTGGTATAGATTTCAACTTTAGCTGCTGTTCGTTGAGCTTCCCTGGTGATGATATCATCAATCTGTTTTTCCTTATAGTCCTTGTATAGTAAGTAGTCCTTTTTCAGGCCCGGCATTTGCATGACCAGGTCGTGTCTCAGAGGTAGGGGATAGGCCTGATCGCCGTTAAACATAGTAAGAATCTGCTCCGGGGTTTGGTTGTCATCAAAGTCATTGATATAAAGCGTCAGAGGTTGATCACTGCTGGCTTTGAGACGGCTGTTTTCACCGTGGTTTCCGAGTACCATATCGATCAGGCCGTCACCGTCAATATCTCCCGTCTCAATACAATTCCAGAATCCGTTGGACCCGGCAAATCCCGATTGCTTTGTCACATCAGTAAAATGTCCATGATCGTTACGCAACAAAGTTACCGGCATCCATTCACCCACTACCACCAGATCCTGGTCATCATCCTGATCAAAGTCAAGCCAGCAGGCGTCCTTTATCAACCCGATCCCTGACAAATCAGGGGCCCTGCTGGCAGTAACCAATGAAAAATATCCGTTACCATCATTTTCCCACAAATGACCACTTACCGGGACACCATATACACCCGGAACTAGCCGTGTTCCGACAAACAGGTCTATGTCACCATCCTGGTCAAAATCGGAAGGTTCAACACAGCTACTGCTTTGATGTATCACAGAATCGAATCTTTCCACTGTCCGCGAAAACAAACCATTACCATCATTAAGGTATAAGCGGTCTTCCATAAAGGGAGATCTGTGGCCAAATTCGTTGCCACCACTGGTGACAAATAAATCAAGGTCTTCATCCCCATCTGCGTCGAATAAAGTGCCATCAGTATCTTCGAAAAATTTCTCTTTTAGTGCCAGAACTTCATTTGTAATAAAAAAGCCGTTCTGGTTTTGCAAAAGAAACCTGCCCGGATGTCCTGATGCACCGCTGAGATAAAGGTCCTCCAGACCATCACCATTCATGTCACCTTTAGTAATATGTGGACCTTCCGTAGACACCATGTGAAAAAGCAGTCGATCACGATCAAAATCAACAAAGTGATTTTCCTCATGCTGATAGGGAAGTGGATTTACAACTTTTTCTAATAATTGATTCTCCTCTGGGATCAGGGTATCCTTTACCAGCATAACTCCGGCATCATGTTGATCAAGTTCCAGGCGTTGATTGCCTTTGATATTTTCTATCTCGGTTATTTTTCCATCGGGCCATCTCACTTGCAGAAGATCGATGGTTTCGGTTTCTCCCAGGCCAAAGGTGATAACCGGGTCGATACACGACTGGAATCCACGCATGGGTGATAGTTCCTGATACATCGTCTTATCTCCTGCGTGTAAAGTTACCTGGCTTCCCAATGCATACACATTGAGTAACTCGCCCTTCAGTTTCAGCTGTAGGTAATGGTGATCCACAGTCTGATGGCTATTGTTGCGAAATACGAAAGCAGGCATATTACAGTTGTTCACTACAATATCCAGATCACCGTCGTTGTCCAGATCTGCATAGGCAGACCCATTTGAAAAACTGGGAGTTTGCAATCCCCATTCCCGGGTAAAGTCACTGAAGGTCAGGTCGCCATCATTGCGAAATGCAAAATTGGAGATAGGCTCAGAAGGAATTTTTTCAATCAGACGACGGATGGCGTCGGGTTCCCTGTTCTTGATTGCTTCTACGATTTCGGGATCATTGGAGTAGTAGCGGATGTAGTCCTGATCGAGCAAGTCTTTAAAAATACCGTTGGATACATAGATATCTTTCCACCCATCGTTATCGAAGTCTGCAATCAATGCACTCCAGCTCCAATCGGTGGCATGCACGTTGGCCATCCTGCCGATTTCGCGAAAATCACGACCATGGGCATTCAGTTGAAGGACATTGCGGGTAAATTGCTGATGATAGCCGCTTCTTTTTGTCAACTGATACTTATCCCAGTCATCGAATGTCATTTTAGTCTTGTACCGGGCTTCTGACCTGGGCAGCATTTCAGTGACAAATACTTCCGGGAAACCATCATTGTTAATGTCAGCCATATCTGCACCCATCGAGCCCATACTGATTTCACTCATTCTGGAAGTGAGATCCTCCAGAAAGGTACCATCCTTCTGATTGATATAGAGGTAGTCACGCTCAAAGAAATCATTGGAAACAAAGATGTCCTGCCATCCGTCGCGATCAATATCTCCAATAGTGACTCCGAGTCCAAATCCTATACTGCTTCCATAAATACCCGCTTCTTCGCTTACATCTGTAAACACAGAAGATGTGTCATGACTACCCGGTATCAGATTGTTTCGGTATAACTTGTTTCCACCAAGAGAATCGCGGACCTCCCTTAGTCCGGGACGCATATCGTAACCACCCACCGGCCGAAATGAATTATTGAGCAGATAGCAGTCCAGGTCACCATCCCGGTCGTAATCAAAGAAGGCAGCATGGGAGGAGAGCCCCTCATCAGCAATGCCATATTGCTTTGCTTCCTCCCGGAAAGTGAGGTCACCATTGTTAATGAAGAGCTCATTGTGTCTTTGCTCACCACCTGGTTTGCCCGATTTGCAGACGTAAATATCGAGCCACCCATCACCATTCACATCAGCGAGACTGACTCCTGTTGACCAGATGTTTTTCGATGCGACACCCGCCATTTCGGTTATATCTTCAAACTTAAAATCTCCCTTATTGAGGTAGAGTTTGTTATCCACCATATTTCCACAAAAGAAGAGATCTGGTAAATTATCGTTGTTAATGTCACCGACGCCCACACCACCACCGTTGTAAAAATTGCGATAGGTGTACATGTTAAATTCCTCTGTATGTTGCAGGTCATTACTGAACGTGATTCCGGTACTGTCACCTGGCATAAGCGTGAACAAGGTAGGTGCAATTTCCCGGGGAGAGCAGGAAAGTAACCACAACATACTACCCAAGACTATCCACTTCATGATGGTTGCACAACTTGTATTACTTGTAAAGTATCATTATTACGGGCTGCCAGTATTGAGAGTCCGGTTTTCGCTTGTAGTAACTTAAGATCCCGATATTGCCCCTTGAGGATCAGTCCGCAATGCCGGTTTTCCACTACTTCAAAGTTACCATCGCCCTTTCCGGTGAGAAACAATCCGAGGCTGGCATCCATTCGGCCTATGACAGGTTGTACCTCATAACTGTTACCAGCCAATACCAGATCAATAAAGCCATCAGAATCAAAATCCTTTAGCAAAATGGCGTGAACGGGAGCTTCCTGCACCCGGGAGGGAAGTTCTCTTATTTCAAATATTCCCTGACCATCATTCAGTGCTATTACACTATTAAACTGATTGGCGGTTAATATTTTGGCCGATGCCAATACATCCTCGCTAAATATCTGATCCACGGTCTTTTCTGAATATTCCTGGTAACTCCGGTATTTCTTCTTTAGAGAGACCAACTGCCTGCCCAGGGCGTCGAGCCACTCAAGAGGGTATTCTTTGCCATGCCGGTAATAGGTGATGATCGGATCAGGACTAAGGTTGTTGTCAAAATCAGCCAGGTAAAGTCGCACCGGTTCACTGACGGTGGGTCGCAAGCTCGAATTGGTGCCAAAATTTCCTATTACAAGATCTACGTCACCATCATTATCAATGTCTCCGGCCTCAATACCTGACCACCATCCCGATAAGCCTGCCTCGGTTTCGGAGACGGGTAAATCAATTTTCCTAAAACTGTTTTCCTCATTTTTTAGAATGGTGATGGGCATCCAGTCTCCGACGATAACCAGGTCCTGATCACCATCCAGATCAAAATCCATCCAGGTGGCATCGGTTATCATTCCCAGGCTCTTGGTGGGAGCTGTGGAGTCAATGGCAAAATGACCTGAACCATCATTGATCAATATATAACTATGCGGAGCTTTGCCGTAGAAGATCGGTACCGATCGGGTTCCCACAAATAAGTCGAGGTCACCATCGGAGTCATAATCACAGGCTTCAACACAGGCAGTTTGATTGTGCAAGTCGGGCAATGCGGTTTCACTTAGGGTAAATCTTCCTTCCCCGTCATTCAGGTACAGGTGATCATTCAATTTTGGATCTTCTCTATAGTACTGATTACCCCCTGTTCCAATATACAGGTCCTGATCTCCGTCACTATCAGCATCAAAAAAGAGTGCTGCTGTTTCTTCAATGCTGATGTCTATTGGAAGTAGCGATCGAACGAAAACATCATGTGACCTCTGTTTGAAGAGTGAACCCTTTTGGCCGGTGGCACCGCAGATGTAGAAATCATCCTGACCATCACCGTCGATATCTCCAATGGCTATCGCGGGCCCTTGAGTAGAGATCAGATAAGGAATGAGAGGCTCTCTTGCATCGTCCTGAAAGTCGTTTTCCTGGTGTCGAAAATCAATAGTTGATTCGGCCAGTTTAAATAGTTTTTCGGTACCCAAATCTGCTTTGGAAGGAGGTGCCGTACTTTCTTCATAAACAACGGTTAGAATCTGATTGGCATTTGGTTCCGTAATGAACTGAATACTTCCATCCGGCCATGTGATGATCAGGGAGTCAATGGCAGGACTACTTCCAAGACCAAAAAAAAGGGAGTGAGGCATACAGGATAGCCATCCCTTACTTGGATAAAGTGATTGCACCTGATGATTTTCACCCTGAATAACTTCAACTTTCGTTCCGACTCCTTTCGGATTATGTTCAGGGCCCTCAAACTGGATTTCTAAACTATTTAGCTCCTGCTTATCACTGATAGAATTGTTGAAATAAAATGCTTCGGCATTGACGTTGTTTACTACCATGTCCAGATCACCATCGCGATCGAAATCAGCGTAGGCGGCACCATTGGATAAAGAAGGCTGGTCCATACCCCATGCACCGGTCACCTCTAAAAAGCCCTGAGCTTGCTGATTCATGTAGACCTTGTTACTTGATTGTCCGGAGGGCATCTGACTCAGCAACTCCAGGTCCGTGGCTTCTTCCTGAATTTTCTGACTCGATATATATTTGAGATAATCCAGGTTGTTGGGCCGGCGGACAATTCCATTGGTCACAAAAAGGTCTTTCCAACCGTCATTGTTGAGATCCGCCAGCAGGGCAGACCAGCTCCAATCGGATGCATCCAGTTGCAGTTGCTGACCTACCTCACTAAAAGAGAGTTCATCTTTCATTCCCCTGCTTAGGTGAATCATGTTTCTGGGATATTGGTGACTGTAGCCAAAACTTCTTTTGAAACGATATATGTCGTAGGGTTCAGGACCCTGGGCGCTTTTCAGCAATGTTTCGTCAGGAGGTTTCATATCCAGGGTTACAATATCTGTCCATCCGTCATTATTGATGTCGGCGAGATCATTTCCCATCGAGTAGTAGCTGGTATGGCCCAAGGCATCCTGTGATGACTCTCTGAACGTCTTGTTTCCCTGATTGAGATAGAGGAAATCGTTTTCATGGAAGTCATTGCCGATATAAATGTCCGGATACCCGTTTCCGTCCAGATCCGCAATGCTGATCCCGAGCCCATAGCCGGCTACACCTCCAATGATCCCGGCGCGATCACTGACCTCGGTAAAATAAATGTGGTCACCGTTCGATACATTCTCATATAACTTGTCTCCAGCAATACTGTCTCTAACTCTGGTAGTGGCGGTATCACGGTAAGAAGCTGTGGAGTGTACGGAATGACAAAGCAGGTACATGTCGAGATCGCCATCAAGATCGTAGTCGAAAAAAGCAGAATGGGTGGAAAATCCGGAATGATCAATTCCATAGGCTGCAGCTTCTTCTTTGAAGGATACAGTACATGCACCATCTTTATCAGTGCAACCCTGATTAATGAACAGCCGGTTTCTACCCCGAAACTGCTTGTAATTTCCAACCACACAGAGGTATATATCCAACCAACCATCTGCATTGATATCTACCAGTGTAACCCCTGTGGACCAGTCTCCATCACTTGTTAATCCCGCCGCAGAGGTTATATCTCTAAAACTGACCTGGTCCTTATTATCTGATCCCTGATTCAGGTATAATTTGTTGCTTCCCCGGTTGGAAGTGAAGAAGATATCCTGCCACCCATCATTATTCAGATCTCCACATGCGACTCCACCACCATTGTAGTAATACAGGTATTGGATGATGTTAAAGGTGTCGTCTTCAGGGAGGTCATTGCGAAAGTCCAGCCCTGTGAGATCACTGTCGATTAACTCAAACAATGCAGGAAGATGAGTTTTGTCCCGGCATGAATATCCTGCCAGTACCATAAACATAAGGAAGACTGGAATCTTATTGGCTCGAATAAAACATGAATTCTTAGCCATCAAGAATTAATTATTTAGTAGATCCCGGCTGTAATGGCCATATTCAAAAACTTCCAGGGGTGCATCATTCTTTACCACAATAAGCCGGCGTTCTTCCCTCACCTCGATATTGAGAAATTGACGGATCTGTCCCACCAGGCCAAATCCACTTTCACGTGTTGATTGCGATGTAAAGTTGGCCTTGCCATCTCCTCTAAGAAATGATCCGTAACTGGCATCATATCTTCCCACTTCTGGCTTTACCCCATAGAGATTTCCTCCTAGCAAAATGTCGGGATTTCCATCCAGATCAAAATCGTTGATGCTGATCGCATAAGCAGGTGAAAACTGGGCCGAGACAGGTAGGGTTGTCCAGTCAAACTGGCTATCACCCTGATTGATCAACAGGACGCTCTCCAGCATATAGACTTCCTTACGTACACTTTTTCGGATTTGATCTTCTGTAAAAAGGTCTTCGATGGTTTGTTCTTTATAGTCGGCATAACTGGGATATTTTTTCTTCAAAGCAGGAAGTTGCATTACCAGGTCCTGTCGCAAGGCCATGGGGTATGCTTCGTCACCATTGTATTGAACCACCATGGGATCGGGAGTGCCATTATCATCAAAGTCATTAACAAATAACTGTAGTGGTTTTTCCTGACTCGCCTTAAACCGTGAGTTCAGACCATGATTTCCGAGCACAATGTCCAGATCTCCATCGTGATCGATATCACCAGCCTCAACGCAGTTCCACCAGCCATTTGTTTTCAGCCCTGCATTGGTCAGTTCTGTACGTTCGAATTTACCGTTGTGGTTTTCAAACAATACCACCGGCATCCATTCACCCACTACCAACAGATCCAAATCGGTATCATCATCGATATCGATCCAGAGAGCATCGGTTATCATACCAAGGCGTTCCAACTCAGGAGCCTTTTCCGGAGTGATGTTTTTAAACTTTCCTGTTCCGTCGTTGCTTAGGATATATCCATTTGCTGATACACCGTAATACCCGGGAATGATCCGCACTCCTACGAAAAGATCCATATCGCCGTCCTGATCGTAATCGCCAACTTCGATACAACCTGAACTTTCGGCTTTGAAAGTTGGCACAAATTGCGGTGAGCGGGTGAAATTTCCCTTGCCATCATTGAGATACAACTGATCAGCCATCAGGTTGGGTTGCAAAGTAAATTCATTACCTCCCCGGGCTACATACAAATCCTGGTCACCATCATTGTCGCAATCAAAGAACTTGCAGTCTATGTCCTCTGAAATTCGATCCCGGGCAAAGAGGTCTGCGTTGGAAGGATGAAAGTTGCCATCTGCAGACTGTATGAATAAGCTTGCAGGAGCATTAGCTGCGCCGCCGATAAATAGGTCAGTGAGGTCATCGCCATTGACATCAGCGGTATCAGCTGGGGGACCTTCGGTGGAGACCATATGATAGATCAGGCGGTCACGATCAAAATCAACAAATGTATTTTCCTGATGCTGATAGGACCATGAAAGTTCATCAGTTATATTTCTGAAAACCTTCCCGGTGGCTATATCTGGCATCTTAATTGGTGGCTGGATGGCGGTTTCCTGACTTAGATCTATGGTCTGATTGGTAGGAATGTCGGTCTTAATAGTCCTGGTTCCATCAGGCCAGGTGATAATCAGGGAGTCAACACTGGAAGCTCCACCTAATCCGAAATTCATCCGGTAATCGACAGATGATTGAAAACCTCTCACCGGGATGTTTTCCTGGAAATAGTATTTGCCACCTGCCAACAATTTGACTTTGGCACCTATAGCGAAAGGGTTCTTGCCGGATCCCTCAAGTATCACTTTCAGATAGTGGTTCGCTTCGCCGGTAAGTGGTGTTTCGTTTCGATATACAAAAGCCGGTGCATTCACATTGTTGACGACCAGATCCAGGGTGCCATTATTGTCCAGATCAGCATATATCGCCCCGTTGGAGTGGCCCGGAGTTGCCAGTCCCCATGAGTCAGCTACATTCGCAAATTGGAGGTTTCCCTGATTTTTAAAAAGATAATTGGAGATGGGAGTGGAGGGGATGGTGTCAATGAGGGCTTTGTAATTAACACCTTCTTTGGATACCACCTGTTTTACTATTTCTTCGTTGGAAACATAGTTTATATAGTCCTGATCAATAATGTCCTTGTATAGACCATTAGCTACAAAAAGATCGGAAAGGCCATCGTTGTCAAAGTCAGCAATCAGAGCTCCCCAGCTCCAGTCTGTAGCCTCCACACCTGCCAGCCGGCCAATTTCACTAAAGGTACCATCCCCATTGTTCAACTGTAGAACATTGCGTGTGAATTGATGATAGTAGCCGTTGTTGAGATTGTACTGATATCGATCCCAGTTTTCAAAGGTCATCTTGGTCTTGTAACGTGCATCATCTTCGGGGAGCATCTCGGTAACAAAAATCTCAGGATAACCATCATTGTTAAGGTCCGCCATGTCAGCGCCCATGGATGCTACACTGAGTGACTGTATCTGGCTTTCCAGGTCTTCGGTGAAGGTTCCATCACCATTATTGATGTACAGGTAATCACGTTCGAAAAAATCATTGGAGACAAACATATCCAACCAACCATCCTGATTGATATCACCAACAGTGACTCCCAACCCGAATCCTATTTCACTTCCGTAGATGCCGGCCTCCTCACTAATATCGGTGAAAATGTCACCGTCGTTTCGGAAAAATTT
>JAUILF010000216.1 GCA_030433135.1 Bacteroidia bacterium
ATGGTCAATCACTTCTTGTAAATGTAATTGATCGTTGTTGAACGAATAACACCTGAGACCATATCCAATCGTACCCACCCAGATAGATTCGTTATCAATCAGAAGGCTGCGTATGGGAATGTCATGGGTCAGTCCGGGTAACGTCATTAATCTGAATCTATCATTTTGGAGATGATATAAGCCGCAGCTTGCACCAACCCAGATTCCTGACGGGCCATGCTTTATTTGATACACATCGCAGTGATTAGGAATTCCCAGGGTATCGCATGAAATAAAATGATCCTGTCCATTCTTTCTGACAAAGAGCCCGCGATAGGTACCTATCCATAAATTTTGATCCTGATCAAGGTGAAGGTCATAGATATCAGGACCCAGTTCAGATATATCAGTTTCATGAATTCTTGTGATCTCTTCATTGGACAACAATACCAATCCCTTCCAAAAAGAGGCAATCCAAATATTGTTATTTGCATCCGAGACTATATCGATGACCTCTCCCTCAAAATCATCGGGCTTCTCCCATGCATTGACACCATCCTTGTTCCATTGGTATACCATGCCATGGTTAGACCCCAGCCATATAGTCTGGTTTCGATCTTCCATCATACTGTATATTTCAGACTCAATTTCTGAGTGATCAATGGTGAGGAACGCGGATTTCCTGATTCTTATTAATCCCTCTGTACTTCCCAGCCAGAGGTTGCTTTCTGAGTCTACGAAACTTGTATTTACAAGCTTAATATTCCACTCCGGAGGATAATGGATTTTGGTAGCACCAGTATCTGTCTGAGATAATATCAACCAACCGTAAACACACCAAATATGGCCATCCCATCTTTCAAAGGAAACAAAATCATGATAGTAATCATCATAGGATCTGACGACTTCCAGTTGCCTGTCTGTGAAAGTGTAATGATAGACGTTTTCTTCACTGGTCCCAATCAATAGACTTTCTTCGTGCGGAAGAATGTCAACTACATCCTCCTGATTGATCACCCTGTCATCGATGACGTTCTCAATGCTATCGGCTGAAAGTCGTTTGAGGCCATCAATAGTGCCGAGCCAGATTTCCCCATTGACTTCTTCCGTAATCTTCAAAATACCTTTTGATTCAAATTTCTCAACCAGCTGAGAGTTTTCCCCAATGTTTTCGATAATAAAAAGATGATTGATTGTAGCGATCAGGGCCTTTTGGTTCTGAGTTACAGATAAGCTCTGGACTGAGGCTGTATCTAATCCTTCAACATCGACGGGATAGAAAACACCTTCACGGTAAAGAGATAATCCGGTGTTGGTACCCACCCAAAGTCTCCCGGAGCTGTCGACCGCCAATGCATTGACTTGTGCCATGCGATAGCTTGGATTGTCGTAGAAATGTTGAAATTCATACCCGTTGTAACGAACCAACCCGGCGTCCGTGCCGATCCATAAATGGCCGGCGTCGTCTTCGACCAGGGCGGTGATGGTAGATGAAGGTAATCCATCCTGTGTGTCGAAAAGCGAATAGGTGAATTCTTGTGAATAGACTTTAAGGTGCGCTAAATGTAAGACCGCCAGAAGAAATAATGCAGTCACCCAATTCATCTTATAAAGTTATTGAAAACGGGTAACATCCGTCCACTCATTTAGGAATCGGTATTCTTCATTTATTATTTGGACCTGATCAACAGATCGGCACATTCATAGAATGAATGGAGATCTGATATTTGTAGAAGAAGCATCCTAATAGATAGATATAATAGCAGGTATTGACGGCATGTTGGGTTTAGACCAACTCAAACTGATAATCACCGAGTTCCACCGAATACTTTTTGCGGTTGTTATTGCCATAATTGATGCTAAACCTTTATGTAAAATCAAATCATGAAGACCACTTTAACGGATCGGGAGAGAGAGGTGCTCCAATTAATCGTATCCGAGTATACCACCCCGGAAATCGCTCATAAATTAAGATTGAGCAAAGAGACCATACGCACCCATCGCAGGAAAATACTGACCAAATTGCAGGTGCGGAATGTGGCAGGCATGGTGAGGAAATTTTTTGAACTAGCTAAGCCGGGATGGCAAGACAACGAAGTCATGGATCACTGGTCCTATCACCATTGATATTATTTAGCAGTTAATAGGGCATTGCATTTATTGACCATTAAAACCTAAACCAATGAAAAAGTATACGACGTTTTTGATCATTAGCATTGTTATTTTACAAGTCTCATTGTTTGCACAGAATGATGGTCTTGAAATTGAAAATGCTTCTACCCATGGTCTGCGAATTTTGGATGCCGGATCAAATGCAATTCAAATTGACAATAGTACTTTCGATGGTGTACATATACTGACTTCAGGTAGAGACGGAATTAGGGTCAATAATACGATCCAAAGGGGAATTAGAATGGAAAACATAGGTTTGCATGGACTTCATATTTTAGATGCTGGTTCAAATGCTATCCAGATCGATAATAGTACAGATGATGGTCTACATATTCTGGCTTCGGGAAGAGATGGTGCGCGCATTTCTAACACTGTAGATAATGGTATTGTAGTGGGAAATACTGGGAACCATGGGGTCTGGATTGGCAGTACAGGTGGTCATGGCATTTTAGTCGCAGGAGCCACAGGTGATGCCGGCCACTTTGATGGAGATGTCACCGTGACCGGTACCTTATCCAAGGGTGGAGGATCATTCAAGATTGATCATCCCTTGGAACCGACAAGAAAATATTTGTCGCACAGTTTCGTAGAGAGTCCCGACATGATGAATGTCTACAACGGAAATGTCCGCCTGGATAAAAAGGGTGAAGCTGTGATAGTTTTGCCCGATTATTTCGATGCATTAAATAAAGACTATCGCTATCAGCTGACCTGCGTGGGAGGCTTTGCCAAAGTATATGTTAGCGAAAAGATTAAGAATAACCGGTTTAAAATAGAGGGAGGAAAACCAGGCATGGAGGTTTCCTGGCAGGTTACCGGTGTACGTGATGACCCCTGGGCCCGGGCCAATAGAATAAAAGTGGAAGAAGATAAGGCGGGATCTGAGCAAGGTTCTTATCTACATCCTCAAGCATACGATTACCGGTCGACTGCTAAGGAGTGGAACTCACCGAGGCATTAGATGCAGAGCCCCGGGAATCTCTGCACAGTTTTGTTCAATACGTTCATACCGATGTTGTATGACACTTAACCAAAAGGAAATCCAATGAAATATTTCACATTTAGCAAAACACTGGTATTGGCCTTGCTAATTGTTGGAAGGGCGACGGCGCAATCTGAACAACCGGCAGCCAATCTTTTAGCATTGATTGAATCTGTTGAATTTGAACTCCCGGTTGACTTGGAACTGAATTGCGTTTTGCCTCCCGGGGGGACTACACCGTTCATCGCTAAACTTATCTTCAAGAATGCTCCTCCCATTCAATCGTCGGATCCTGATTTCCCATCTGAGAACGCCCCACCCAACGCTGTTTTCTTTAATACTGCTACTGGTGAGGGAGTAGGAATGCAACTTGGAAAATTCAGCTACTCGGAGAAATATTACGGAGTCCCTGGATTTCGGATTATTGCCGAAGTCTTCTTCGCGGATGAGAAGGGGGATGAGCTTTACGCCACTGCACTTGCAGAGGCAGGACCAACCATCCCACCTCCCTTCCCAAATGCAACCTTTACTGGTCAGTTCACTTTTACCGGTGGCACGGGACGCTTCGTAGGTGCGAGAGGCAGGGCGAGTATTTCGGCTCAACAGCTCGGGGAGAAACCACTACCAGATATGCCGCCAAATATTCCCGGTTCAACGGCCATGGTCCTTTGTGGTTGGATCGAGTTTCAATCCGATAAGTGAGAGGACTTAGTGAGAAAGGCTGGAGTAGAAAATTTCAATTTGAAATCGTCTACTTTTCTAAAAATATAGTACGATGAGAAACCAAAATAGAAAGATTTCAAATGTTATAGCGCCTACACCCTAAAGAGTATGAATACCTATCGAATGTCAAGTAATAGATTAACTATTTAAACCTTTTAATTACAGCAAATATGAAAAGTGTATTCGTAACTCTATTGATTATTCTGGTACCTCTGGCCAACATTTTAAGTCAGGATATGACCCCTGCCGAATCGGAATTATTACAAGCGGATCGTGCCTGGTCTGAGGCGGCCAAAGCAGGTGATGTCGATAAGATCGTTACCTATTGGGATCAGGGTGCCATAAATTTCTTTCCTGGTTTTCCTCCTGCCAAAGGCATTGAAAATATTATGGGTATCGTAAAGGCCAATCGCTCTAAACAGGGATTTAAGCTGGTTTGGGAAGCGGAGAACGCAGTGGTTGCTGCTTCGGGTGATCTGGGCTACACCTATGGTCCCTTTGAAATGTCTTTTGATAAACCTGGAGGTGGAAAAGTCAATCAGACCGGTAATTATGTCTGTATTTGGAGAAAGAATGCTGAAGATGAATGGAAATGTGTTGTAGAAACCTCTGTTCCGGATAGCAGACCAGATTGATCCGGAAAAACATCCGGGAAGTAGTGAAGCTGTACTCTTTATCCATTGGTAAAACTTTTTCGATTCCGAATTGCCTGTACATTATCCTTGGAGAACCCTTAACTTTAGAAGTAGCAGTCAGTGATCACTATGCTACTAAGATTCTGGATAAGTCTCATTTGCTTCGTTAGTGCCGGGTACCTGCCAGCACAATCCGGTGAGGATAGCCTGTTGGTGCAGGAGCGACTCGATACCCTCCAACTATGGTTGGAAAATTTCAAGATGGATTCATTGAAATCACAGTTGGATCCTGTGGAAAATCAGGTGAGGAAATACTATGCTGATCCCAGTAAGTCATTGGTCGAATTACAATTGATTCGGTTACAGTTTCATCAGATACTGGGAGAGTATGAAGTAGCCGAATCATATGGTCAGCAGGCTCTGTCAGGAAGTTTGCAATTGCAAGACACCACTTTCATAATCCGGGCCTACAATTTGTTGGCGATGGCCATCTACTACCGGCAGGAGTATGATGTGACCGATAGTCTTTGTACCAAAGCACTTCATCTGGAGGAGAGCAAGGCTACCCCTGATGACAAGCAAATAGCAGCACTCTATAATCTTAAGGCCCTTAGTAAATTCAAGCGGTGGAAAACAGATGAAGCCATAGAGTTATTCGAGAAAGCACTCTCACTTAACCGGAAAGAATTGGGTGATAGGCACCTCACCGTGGCTAAGAACTATGGTAACCTGGCCATCTGTTATCAGGATAAAGGTGATTACCTGCGAGCCATAGAATATCTGCGTTCTACTACAAATATCTTTCGTGCGACACACGGTGCAGATTATCAGCCTCTGGCCACTTGCTACTATAACCTGGCGCTTAACTACGGTAACATAAGTGAGTTGGATTCATCAACCGCTTACTACTGGAGAGCTATGGAGCTCAGAAAAAAAGTAGTACCGGCTGATCATATTTATATGGCTGAGTACTGGGAGGGTATTGCCAGTAATTATGCTGACCTTCAACAGTATGACACATCGCTGTGGTACTATGAAAAAGCCAAAGCTATTTTTGATACCAAGGACCCGAACCATTATGATGCACCAGGTTTTCTGGCCAAGGTAGGTTATGTCCACTTACAGATGGCAAGTTATGAAAAGGCTGAAGACCATTACACCAAGGCACTGGATCTTCGATTGCAGAAATTTGGAGACAGGGATGCTAAAGTCATGTTTTATCGTTTGATGCTCGGTGGGGTTGAAAGTTCAAGGAGTAATTTTGCCATAGGACAGGAGTGGTATGACCGGGCTTTACAGCCGTTTGCCGTGGATTTGAAAAGCGGATCATATCTGGGAGTGCCCAGTTTGAAAAATTTGATGCTGGTTTTTCGCGACAAAGCTTTTTCCAATTATCAATGGTTTTTACAGGATGAGAAAATGTCATATCTGGATTCTGCCTTTGTCTACAGTCAGCATGCTATGCGACTATTTGACTTTATGAGGTCAGGTTACAGAGAAGATGAATCCAGAGTGTTCCTGAGTGGCCGATACCTTAATGTCATCGATCAGTCACTCGATATCATTTATGAAATCTATGACAAGACCGGGGAGGAACAATATTTAGAAGCATTTTTCACATCTCTTGAGCGGAAGAAAGCCACATCCCTCTTGGTACAGTTACAGGAAAGACAGTACGATCACTATGCAGGTGTACCCGATACGGTTCTAATGAAAGAGAAAAAACTTCAAAAGACCCTGGCTGATTTGGAAGCAAATCACAGGAACCTGGTAGCAGCCGCTGAAGATTCATTGGCGTTAGTTGTGCAGCATGATCTGAGAGATATGAAGAGAGAATATGATGCCTTTATTTCCTCTCTGTCCCAACAGGCCCCAGAATACTATGAACTGAAGTACCAATTGAATTATCCTGATGTAAGGAAAGTTCAGAAGACCCTGCTCCCCGGTGAACTCCTGGTTAGTTATCATGTAACGGCAGATGATGTTTTTCTTTTTTACTGTGATAACGATCGTACAGGTTTGGATAAAGTTCCATTATCCTGTAACCTGACTACTGAAATTGGTGCCCTTCGCGATACTTTTTTCAATCCTGAACTGCTCTTATCATCCCGGGACAAAGATGATCGGTTGATAGCGATTCTCGAAGGACTATCAAATGTTCTGATTGACCCTTTGCCGCTGGCCGAATGGAACCTTGACAGGATTTGCATTGTTCCCGATGGTGTCCTGGGCCTGGTTCCTTTTGACTGTCTGATGACAGAATCGGTGACATCCAATGCCTCCCTACAATCTCTGCCATACGTATGTGTCAGATATGACCTGTATACGGTTCATTCTGCGAGTGTCTGGTTGTCTTCCCACCAAATGGATGGCAGAAAGGCATCTTTGCTTGCCTTTGCCCCCTCGTACGATTCTTATGAACAAAATGATGGCAATGCTGATGAGTTAGTGGATATCCTGATCAGAAGCGGACACTTGCCCCTGCCAGGTGCAGCCATTGAGGCAACGGAAGTAGCCAGGATATGGAGTGGACAATTGTGGAAAGGTCAGCAGGCCAACGAAGCGGCATTTAAGAAGAATGTTCATGATGGTGGGATTCTTCATTTGAGTATGCATGCCCTGGTGGATCAGGAACAACCCATGCGGTCGACCTTGCTTTTTGCCAAAAATGAGCAGTCTGATGATGATGGATACCTCTATGCTTCGGAGCTATATGACATGAATCTGGATGCGTCTATGGTGGTCTTATCTGCCTGCAATACCGGTTACGGTAAGATGGCCAGGGGGGAAGGTACACAGAGTTTATCCCGTGCTTTTGCTTATGCAGGGGTGCCCAGTACCGTAATGAGTCTCTGGAAAATCCCTGATGCAGCCTCAGGTAAATTGATGATTGATTTCTATTCAAATCTAAAGTTGGGCCAAACCAAACCCGAAGCTCTTTCCAACGCAAAAAGGGCCTACCTTTCCCATGTGGTTTCATCGGATCTTGCCCATCCTTTTTACTGGGCCGGTCTGGTTATTTCGGGAAATCCAGGTGCTTTAGAATGGGAAAACAGGACCAATCATTTATTTCTCTATGGAGGATTACTGCTTGTCTTGGTCTCGCTTATAGTGCTTATCAAACGCCGCTTCGCTTAAACCATTCTACTGCAAGTCTTCAAGAAGCTCAGCAGCCTTAGCAGAAAGGGCATGATCGGTCTGATTGATACCTTCCAAAAGCCTGGTCGCAGTATCGAGTTCCCCTTCTTTCAGG
The DNA here is from genome assembly GCA_030433135.1 of Bacteroidia bacterium. Taxonomy (GTDB): domain Bacteria; phylum Bacteroidota; class Bacteroidia; order Chitinophagales; family Saprospiraceae; genus JABDMH01. The sequence goes on from JAUILF010000216.1 coordinate 7,745, forward strand.
TGCGCCAGGGCGAGGTACCATTGAGCCGGTATGAAATACTCACTTTGGCGGTCGGTAATTCCTTGCATAGCTGCAATGGCCGGGATCATCTGGTCGTCACCCAGGTAGGACAGCCCGAGGTAAAATTGATTGGTCGTTGTTACAGGTAAGTCAGATAATGCCCTGATTGCTTCTTCATATCTTCCCAGTTCATACAGTTGAAACCCATCCGGCAATCCCTCACCGCCTTTGGTCAGGGGGGAAACAGTATTTGGATAAGGCTCATAATAGACTGAATAAAAACCGGATTCTGAACCAGGTAGAACGGGTAGCAAAAACACAAAAACTGAAATCAATAGCAATATGGCAGCTGCTGACCAGGCCAGGATCCTGCGATATTTATTTGAAGCAAATGATCTTGTGGATGGCCGGGAATATGCGTCTGTTTCTCGCATGAGCCTGCGCAGCTCATCGCGTTCTTGTGACCGGCTCGCTATTTTCAAATCCTGCTGAAACTGAAGCTCACTGGAGAATTCGGCATCTTCCTTCCGCTGAAGAAATTGCCGTTGCTCGGTCTCTGTCAACTGACCGGCCAGGTGTTTTTCTATTAGTATATGATCTTTTTCACTTAGTCCCACTGTTCTTCATTTTAAGATGTTCCCTAAGTTTCTTCAAACACCTTGATTTATGACTCCTGACCACATTTTCATTTTGATATCCCAGCTCTCTCACAATGGCCTCAATCGAATATTCACAGAAGTAAAACAAACGAATGATAGCCTGACATTGCTCACCCAAATGAGATAATCCGCGCTTAATCAAGTGTTGCTGATGGGTCAGGTTTTCATTCAGTAGATCGACAACACCCTCCTTTTCACGAGTTGTAAGATGCGTGTCAGGCACCGAAACCAATTTTCCCTGCTTTTTTTTCATATTGATCAAGGCATACTTGGCCATATTAAAAACCATTGTTTTCGGACTGCTCCTGGATTGGTCATATCTACCCGAATAACAATATTCATAGAAGGCAATCACACCTTCCTGAAAAGCATCCAGTCTGTCCTCTTCTACTACACCATATTTTTGCGAAAATTGGACAAACTCATCCCGGTATTGGCGATAAATTTCGGTTATGGCCCGATTTCGGTCTTCTCTGACCCAGGCCACCATGTCCTTTTCCTCTAGTGCAATTGTTTCCTTCAAGGGTTTATTCAGTGATCCTTTAAAAATGTTAACACACTTAATCAATTTAGTAAAAATAGTTTTGAACAAGACTTCATTTTGGCAACTCCATCGTAACACGCTATTTTCACATTTTAGTCTGTTACCTCCACGAGCTACATACTGTTAATCCTGCCGCTGAGGCGGCAGGCTATTGATGCTACTGAAGGCACCACAAAACCACAGCACCACAATACCACAACACCACAACACCATATTCCCATCTTGATAATTTTTTCCATGTACCGGTTAACATCTCTCATTTTGCTTTTAAGAAGGAATAAAACCTCTGTATCAAATGAAAGTCCGGAGCGTTGTAGTCCTTTTCTTTGGCTGGATATGTATAATTAACTTTTTGCCCACTCTATCAGGTCAGGCGGATGGCTCAGCAAAGCCCAAGCCTATAACCTTTAGTTCAGGCATTAATCTCCAGGCCCGTTTTTACCAGTCCAATGATTCCATTCCGAGACAAAATGCCTTTAGTTATGCCATTAGTGGATCTCCTACGGTTTCATTATTTGGTTACGCGGTACCATTCAGATTCGTTTTTTCCAATCAGCAGAGTCGGTTTCATCAACCTTTTAATCAGTTTGGTATCAGTCCGACCTTCAAGTGGGCAAAAATTTACCTGGGTTATAATAATATTCGATTTTCGGAATACTCTTTGAACGGAAGGCGGGTTTTCGGTGCCGGTTTTGATATAAATCCGGGTTGGATTCGATTGGGTTTTGTCTACGGCAGGTTTCAGAAAGCCATTGCTGCTGATTTCGATATATCAGAAGAGGATGAATTTTTATTGCAAAGACCAACACCCAGTTTTAAGCAAACCGGTTATGCAGCGAAACTCGGCTTTGGCTCCGAGAACAACCATATCGACTTCATTTTTATGAGTATCCGGGATAGGGAAAACTCGGTAGATTTTCAACCAGATTCCACCTTACTACCCCAGGAGAACGCTGTCCTTGCTATCAAATCCAAAGTGACCCTCAATTTTGGGGTCACCTGGGATGTCGATGTGGGACTAAGTGCTTTGACCAGGAATACTCTGGCAGATACCATTTCCCTGGACTATGGCCTTGCGAGTGACATCGGAAACTTCCTTTTTGATCCAAAAGAGACTACCAGCATGGCCCTGGCTGCCAAAACCAGCCTTGCCTGGAGTACACCGATTTCTCGGCTTAGTCTGGATTACCGACGGATTGATCCCGGATACCGGACGCTGGCTGCCTATTATTTTCAGTCAGATCTGCAGGAATATACGGTAGGTGGTATGTTGAGACTTTGGAGTAACAAACTAACTCTAAACGGGCGATTCGGATGGCTTTCCGATAATATTTTTGATCTCGAATCAAGCCAATCACAAAGAGCCATTTATTCTTTGAACGCCCATGTTCGACCAAATGAATTTTTCAGTCT
>JAUILF010000217.1 GCA_030433135.1 Bacteroidia bacterium
GCTATTATAGTGGTGCTATTCGGTCTCACATATCTACTTCTTACTGTATATTTACCAGAATTCATTTCACAAATAGAAGGATAGAAGATTTATGGCTGATATTATTCAGCTTTTGCCAGATTCGATCGCCAACCAAATAGCCGCAGGTGAGGTTGTACAGAGGCCTGCCTCCGTGGTCAAAGAACTCATGGAGAACTCAATTGATGCGGGAGCCACTCATATCAAATTAATACTAAAGGAAGCCGGCAAGCAACTGATCCACGTCATTGACAATGGTGCCGGCATGAGTGCAACTGATGCCCGCATGAGTTTTGAGCGGCATGCTACTTCTAAAATTAACAAGAGTGAGGACCTCTTTTCAATCCGTACCCTCGGCTTCAGAGGAGAAGCATTGGCTTCCATAGCTGCCGTGTCGCAGGTACTGATCAAAACCAGGTTGCATAGTGATGATACGGGCACTGAGATCCAGATCGAAGGATCTGAGGTCACGCGGCAGGAAATGTGTGAATCACCTGCTGGCACCAGCATTCAGGTCAAAAACCTTTTTTACAATGTGCCAGCCAGAAGGAAGTTTCTGAAGTCCAACACGGTCGAGTTGCGCCATATCCTTGATGAGTTTCAACGGATTGCTATTGCTCACCCTCAAATACATTTTGAAGTTTTCCACAATGGATCTGAAACGTACCACTTGCCGGAAGGTTCCCTGAGAAGACGAATTGTCAACCTGTTTGGTAAGAACATGGACAACAAGCTTGTTCCCATAGAAGAAGATACTGACCTGTGCCGTATTCAGGGGTTTATCGGCAAACCGGAATCAGCCAAGAAACGAAGAGGGGAACAGTTTTTCCTGATCAATGACCGGTTTATCAAGAGTGGCTATCTCAACCATGCTGTACAAATGGCCTATGAAAACATCATTGCACCTGGCACCCACCCCTTTTATGTGCTATCGATGCAAATTGATCCCTCTCGCATCGATGTCAATGTGCATCCCACAAAACAGGAAATAAAGTTTGAAGATGAGAAACTGACCTACAACATCATCAAAGCTGCGGTAAGACACGCTCTGAGCCAATATAATATTACGCCTTCTCTGGATTTTGATCAGAGTCCTGTCCTGGCCAACATGTCTGTTCCTTCGCAGCAACAGGAAAGTGGTCGTTTGATCATCCCGTCGAGCTTTTCGAGGGATCGGCCCGATAATACCGGATGGGAACAGTTATTCGAAGGTCTGGAAGTAGAAAAAACTGAAAGCACCTCATCAACCCCGAACGCCCTCCAACTCGAAGAAACTGAAGAAAGACCAAAAGGCCCCGTGCAGATACATGCGGCCTATATCATCACCCAGATCAAGTCCGGATTTTTGCTTATCGACCAACAATATGCCCATGAAAGGGTGTTGTATGAAAAATATGTATCCCAGCTAAAGGACCATCCAGTGGAGAAACAACGACTTCTGTTTCCGAAGACCATTGAACTTAGTCCGGAGGAATCGGTAGTGCTGGAGGAACTCCTGCCTCAAATCAATAAGTTGGGGTTTGAATTGGAGAATTTTGGCCACAACTCCTTTATTCTGCATGGAATACCATCACATTTGTCGAAAATAGGCGACGAAAAGTCTCTTATTCACGAACTTCTTGAACAATTCAGGCTAAATGTTGATTTAGAGCTGAGTGAAGAACACCGGTTAGCTGCATCCCTGGCCAGGAGTGCCGGTATCAAGCGGGGAAAATTTCTATCTACTTTAGAGATGGAAGCACTTATTGGTCAATTGTTTGCCTGTAGTGTTCCCTTTCAGACACCAACCGGTAAGAAATGTTTTCTGACCTTTGAACTAGATCAGTTACAAAACAAGTTTAATCTCTAAAACGAACTTAATTTATATATGCCCAGAATCACCGAGGTAGTCAAACAGCTTTTGATCATCAACATTTTGATCTTTGGTATAGTGGAGTTGCTCATGCCGGATCTGAGGTATATTCTCTCGCTATACAATCCGGCCAGTGATTATTTTCGTCCCTGGCAGCTGGTAACGCATATGTTCATGCATGCTGACTTCAATCACCTGCTGTTCAATATGTTTGCCCTTTATATGTTTGGTTCAGCCCTGGAAATGTACTGGGGTCCCAAGCGATTTCTCATGTATTATCTGCTCTGCGGGCTGGGCGCTATGGCCCTGTACCTGGGAGTCCAGCATTTTGAAGTCAATGCGATGAATCCCATACAGTATCAACAATTTATCAATATCCCTATGATGGGTGCCTCGGGGGCAATATTTGGATTATTGGCGGGTTATGGTATGATGTTTCCTGAAAATCGCATTATGCTCCTGATACCACCTATTCCTTTGAAAGCCAAATATTTTGTGATGATTTATGCGGTTATCGAGCTTATATTTGGAGTAGCAGGCATTCAATCAGGAGTGGCTCATTTTGCGCACCTGGGTGGGGCTATTTTTGGTGCACTCATTATCTTGTACTGGCGAAAAACGGGAAGATTGTAATGTTTCAATCCATTTTTGAAGATCTTAAGCGGGAATTCAGCACGGGTAACATCATTACCAGACTCGTACTGATCAACATTGGGGTATTCATTGCCATCAATGCCGTTTGGGTTATTACAAAAATGATCAATGGAGGAACTGCTTCTCCCCTTTATTATGATATTCTGCATTTTTTCTGTGTGTCCTCCAGTATCATGCATAACATCACTCATCCCTGGGTGTTTCTTACCAGCATTTTCCTGCATGAAGGCTTCTGGCATTTGCTATGGAATATGTTGTTTCTGTATTGGTTTGGCCGCATTGTAGCTGACCTGATCGGAGATAATAAGATCCTGCCATTGTACCTGCTGGGCGGTCTGGTTGGCTGCGTGGTTTTTTGGGCAAGTGCTCAGATCTTTCCCTATTACGGCAATGGTGAAACCTACGCTCTCGGTGCTTCAGCCGGAGTGATGGCCATAGTGATGACCTCGGGCATGATTGCACCTGACTATAACCTGCGTCTACTGCTCATTGGCGATGTCAAACTTAAATACGTGGTAGGGGTACTGATCCTCGTTGACATTTTTGGTCTCGCCAGTGATGTTAACACTGGTGGCCATTTTGCACATCTGGGTGGTGTGCTCATGGGGTGGTTTTTTGTGCAGCAACTCCGTGAAGGAAATGACTGGTCTGAGGGTGTCAACAACATGTTATTCAAAATCAAGGATTTCTTTAGAGAAAAGAAAGAAACTGTTCATACTGCTAAAGAACGGAAACTGGTGGTAAAAAAACATTACCGTCAAAAACCGGATAAGCTGTCCGATATGGAAGTTCAGGAGCGCATAGATATGATCCTGGATAAGATCAAAGCGAAAGGATATGACAGTCTTTCCAATGAGGAAAAGGATTTTTTGAATAACGCCAGCTCCCATAAATGAAATGGTTTCTGCGCTTGGCTTTATGGACAAACCTCTTGGTCACGGGTTGTACCATACTTGGTTACCTGGCATCATACTTACATCCCGATAACCTGGGTTTCATTCAGACGATAGGCTTATTTATGCCCTGGTTACTCCTGGGAAATCTCGCCCTGGCCATATTCTGGTTGTTTATGCGTAAACGCCTGGCCTTGTTATCGATAGTCACCTTGTTAATTGGAATGAACCAGATTACCAGGTTTGTCGGTTTCCATTTCAACCAGGAGAAATCACCGGACCAGATTATCGTTTGTACGTACAACAGCAGAAGCTACAACAACAACAATCGCTTTGAGCAATTTGCTTTGCAAATAGATGGAAAGCATAACCCGGATATCCTGTGCATCCAGGAGATTTCGGAAAGCCATGTCGATGCTGCCAAAGAATCCAGTAAGTTCGAGCACACCCACTTTCACCGGGGGAAAATGATCCTGACCCGGTATCCTATTCTCGCAAAAGGACATATCCAGTTTGATAACTCTATCAATGGATGTGTATGGGTAGATCTCGATATCAGCGGAAGAACTGTCAGGGTCTACAATACTCACTTGCGTAGCAATCGCGTAACCCGGGAGGCTGAAACCCTGATGGACAACATATATTCTGACAAAGCACAGGCCTTCGGGAAATTCAAACGAATGGTAGGCAATTATGAATTGGCCAGTCAAACCCGGATCGCACAGGTCCAGACGATCAGAAATCACATGAAGCATTGTACTTTCCCCATACTATTAATGGGGGACTTTAACGATACTCCTTTTTCATATACATACCAACAATTTAATCACGACCTGAACGACATGTTTAAGTCAAAAGGACTTGGCCTGGGCAGCACTTATGCGGGTTCGCTTCCGGGATTGAAAATAGATTATATTTTTGCGGACGAAAACTTTGTGGGCCTGAGACATGAAATACTTCGGATACGAATCTCGGACCACTTTCCGGTCATGAGTTATCTAAAATTGAAAAACTGAATGCGTAAACTGTACGTTCATAACAGCCTTTCGCGAGAGCGTGAAGAAATGACTCCACTGGTAGAAGGCCACATCGGGATGTATGTGTGTGGTCCGACCGTGTATAGCGATGTACATCTTGGCAACTGCCGAACCTTTACCAGTTTTGATGTCATTTACAGATTTCTGCTGCATCTTGGATATAAGGTACGCTACGTTCGCAATATTACCGATGTAGGACACCTGGAAGGAGATGTTGACGTGGGAGGTGAGGATAAGATTTCCAAAAAAGCCCGGCTCGAACAGATCGAACCTATGGAAGTCGTACAAAAGTACAGCAACGGTTTTCAGGCCATGATGCGCACCTTTAATCTGCTCCCACCCAGTATCGAACCCCGGGCAACCGGGCATATTCTGGAACAGATTAAGATGATCGAAGATATTATTGAAAACGGCTATGCCTATGTTAAGAATGGTTCGGTTTACTTTGATACGCCAAAGTTCTGTCAGGAGCAGGATGTATATGGAAAATTGTCGGGTAGAGTTGTGGAAGACCTGATGCAGGAATCGCGGGACAACCTGAAAAGACAGGATGAAAAAAACCATCCATCGGATTTTGCGCTTTGGATCAAAGCTGACCCCTCTCATCTCATGCGCTGGCCGTCACCCTGGTCAACCGGATTTCCGGGATGGCACCTGGAATGCTCAGCCATGAGTACCAAATACCTCGGTAAACATTTTGATATCCATGGTGGAGGGACTGATCTCAAGTTTCCTCACCACGAAAATGAAATTGCCCAAAACGTCGGCGCCTGTAAATGTGCCCCGGCCAGATACTGGCTGCATGCCAACATGCTCTTGCTCAATGGTAAGAAGATGTCTAAAAGTGATGGTAACTCAGTGACTCCGACACAGTTGTTCACTGGTGAAAGCGAACATCTTAGCCAGGGCTTTTCACCCATGGTCGTGAAATTCTTCATGTTGCAAGCCCATTATCGCAGTACACTTGACCTTAACAACGATGCCTTGTTGGCCGCTGAAAAAGGTTATAAAAGATTGATGGAAGCCAGGAAAGCCATCGATCAACTGAATGCTGAGAATAAGGGTGACCTTTCATCGTTGGATCGTGAAATTCAGGAACTGATCGAGGCGGCCTACAGTGATATGTGTGACGATTTTAATACGGCTAAAGCTCTGGGCAGGTTGTTTGAACTTGCTACCCGGATCAACTCCCTCAAAGGTGGACAGTTATCTGCTGCAGATTTGACACCCGGAGTGCGGCAAGAGCTATCATCTGCCTTTGACGCCTTCCTTTTCGATATCTTTGGATTGCAGGATGACACCGGGGGAGGAAATGACAATCGCCTGGTCGATGGTCTGATGGAATTAATCATTGATTTGCGTAAGGATGCCCGCCAAAATAAAGACTGGAATACAGCAGACAAAATCAGGGACAGCCTGGGAGACCTAGCTGTTCAGTTGAAGGACGGCAAAGACGGAACCAGTTGGACACAGAATTAAACAGGCAAAGCCAGATGACAAGATTCAAACACCTTCTTCTTTTGTTGCCGCTGGCATTTATGCTGGCATGCAAATCTGATCCTCCGGCCAGTCAGACAGCAACTACTCCACCGGTACAGGTCACCATACCTGCTTTTGACCGCGATTCGGCCTTTGCCTACGTGGAACAGCAGGTCAGCTTTGGCCCACGCAACCTCGGTAGCGAAGGCCATGAGGCTTGTAAAAACTGGTTGTCGGCCAAAATGGAAGAATTTGGAATGGATGTCACCGAACAAACCTTTACTGCTGAACTTCCGACAGGAGAGCAATTTCCTGCTACTAATATTATTGGACGTTACCGACCCGACCTCAATCAAAGAGTATTGCTGTGTGCTCACTGGGATACCCGCTACAAAGCAGAAAAAGATTCAGATGTAGAAGACCGGGATGAACCTATCCTTGGTGCTGATGATGGTGCAAGCGGAGTTGGTGTATTGCTGGAAATCGCTCGTGTGCTTCAGAACCAGCCATTGGATATGGGTATCGATATGGTTTTCTTCGATGCAGAAGACCAGGGGGAGAATGGAGGAACAGCAGATGCCTGGTGCCTGGGATCCCAATACTGGTCCAGAAATCTGTCACGTGCTCAGCGACCCGCTTATGGTGTATTGCTGGACATGGTAGGTGCTAAAGGAGCTACGTTTCCCAAGGAAGGTACATCACTCTATTACGCCCGCAGTATCGTTGATAAAACCTGGAGTCTCGCCCAATCAATGGGATACGGACATTTTTTCATCAATGATCAGGTTCCAGGCATTACCGATGACCACCAATTTATCAACGACATTACCGGTATTCCTACCATTGATATCATCAATTACCCCAATGGTGGATTCGGGGCCTACCACCATACTTCTGATGACAATATGGAAATCATCGATCGTCAGACCCTCAGAGCAGTAGGTCAGGTGGTCACAGCTCTCATCTACAAAGAAAGCGTTGGAGCAATATAAACCGGTTGTAGGTTATCGGTTGCAGGTTGCCGGCTATCGGTTGCCGGCCAGAGGCCGATAAATCGGTTGCCGGCTATCGGTTGCAGGTTGCCGGATAATGGATAGAAAGAAGGAAAAATAAGGTCGTAAACAATTGATTAACAGAAACATACCCCCGCATTTGCCCCAAATGGATGATCGTATACGAAGAACTTCAATCTTTATTTTATAAAGTATTGATAATCAATCATGTAACACACTATCCCCCTTGAGGGGGTAGAATGAACCAAATCTTCGATTTGGGCTTCATTCTGGGGGTGGAAAAAGTGTTTAGATGATGTGAATTTTTTTCAAGACAATTAACCCTTTGTCACACTCCACACCCACACTCCCACTCAAACTACTCCCCTATGCTACCCCTTGCGATTCTACATAAAATAGTAGGGTCAGGATTTGGCAGTTTAAGTAAGGGTTACTTATATTTGCAGGCCGCTAAAAAGAGCGGTATTATTCTTGAAAGGGCGATTAGCTCAGTTGGTTCAGAGCACTTGGTTTACACCCAAGGGGTCGGGAGTTCGAATCTCTCATCGCCCACCTTTCCTTCCGGTTTATCAACCCTTTGTATTATCTACTTATAACGCGGACTAGCATCTGATGTGATCCCCCATGAGAGGTGGTCAGCACCTAATTCTTCCCGCAGATAACAAATTTGTATCTGGATACTCTTTTCTGATAAGGAACTTTCTTAAAATTAGGCTGAAAAATGGATATTGTTTCCCTCATAATCCTGAAGCCCCCTCAACCTATATATTGACCACATGAAAAGGAAGGGAAGAAAAGTATACGCTCATACTGGCAGTTGGCCTCTTCTAATCAACTTCCTACTCTGGCTTCCACTTCTCAGTATTGGTCAACAGGCAGATTCATTGCATAGAGAGTACCGTAAATACGACATCTTCCCAGCGATCAGTTATTCGCCCGAAACCAAGCTTTCCCTGGGCGCCTTGGGGTATCGGTACTTTGATCTCGAGAAGGATGATCCTGAAACCATCACTTCATATATCAACTTTCTGGCCCTTTTCACTACCGCAAGACAAGTGTTGATCGAGACCAATTGGGACATTTTTGCCAACGGGAACGAAACCAGGTACCGGGGAGCCCTGGAATTCGCCAAATTTCCCAACCGGAATTATGGAATCGGCAACAATGCTGACGCTCTGATCACGGAGTACGAATTGAAAGACCAGGTCATTGAAGACTCCGTACAGAGGAATTACAAGCAGTATAGCATCATGCGGATCACGTTCACCCCTAAAGTTTTATGGGAAGTGAAAAAACACTTGTACCTGGGTTTTACCAGTGATCTGGAATGGGTCTGGAACTTGCAGCAAATCGCAGATAGTGTTGCTTTATACCGGGGAGGAGATGATATTCTTCTCCTGGAAGAGAATACGACTGGATATCGGGGGGGACTTGGAATCAATATTCTCTGGGATTCGAGAGACTACCTACTCAATAGCTCCGCGGGCAGCCTGATTGACTTGCAGGCTAAATATTACGGGAAATATTTGGGGAGCAAGTATTCTTATTTTTCCCTTGATCTGGATGCCCGCAAATTCATAAATCCGATCGCCGATCATACCCTGGCCATGAGAGGGTTTGTGAGCATAAGAAGTACAAATGATGCCAGCCTGCCGATCAGGGATCTCTCGAAAATCGGGGGCAGTAATTTTGTTCGGGGATACTTCAGAGGGACCTATCAGGACAATTCGGTAGCTGCCTTCGAGATTGAGTACCGAATCCCTTTTTACAATGAGGACAATCTTGGGCCGATCTATCACTATTGGAAGCGACTGGGAATGGCGGTATTTTTCAGCGGTGCCCAGGTCTTCGGCAAAGAGACTAACTTCGCCATAAATCGCTTCAATTTGGCCGGTGGTTTGGGGTTGAGGATTCTTTTCAATAAAGCATCGAGAGCAAACCTCAGACTGGACTATGCCCTGGGCTTCACCCCGGATGCTGGTGGTGTCGGTAAACTACAAAGTGGATTTTACTTTACCTTCGGAGAAGCGTTCTAGTCAAACCACGAGCTTTTGGCATTTTCTTCTTTAACTCCTCTCAATTCCCCATTCTTCAATTTATTGCTTCTGCTTTTTAGCTATGTTTTTGAGAATCGAAAAGGAACAGACTTGTAACTTTATCCTTAACAAGTACGTCTTGCAGATGTTATCCCCAATAAACCTCGGTTACCAATATTGAGGGGAATCAGTTGCCTATTCTATGAAAACGAAAGTATATCTCAGCTATTTATTCCTCATTATGGTGGGAAACTTGTTTGCCCAGGGTATTGAAGGATATATCACCGATGAGCAGGAAAACCCTCTACCTTATGCCACCATTTATGTGGTTTCTGTGAAGCAAGGGACTGCCAGCAATGAAAACGGAAAATATCGCCTTGAACTTCCACCGGGATCTTATGAAGTTGTGTATCAATATCTGGGTTACAGGACGGTGCAGAAAACGGTGCAAGTCGGATCAGAAATGGTCGCACTGAATGTTCAGCTGACCATCGAACCAACCAGACTACAGACCATCGAGGTAAATGCAGGGGAAGAAGATCCAGCCTACACCATTATGCGAAAGGCCATTGCCAAAGCCAAGTACCACAGTAACCAGCTGGACGAATACACGGCGATGAGCTATATCAAGGGATCCGGCAGATTGAAAAAACTACCCTGGCTGTTTAGAAAGCGTATTGAAAAGGAAATGAAAGCCTCCGGAATCGATACGGCAACCTCATTTGTAACCGAGTCAGTTAATGAGATCCATTACCAGCGGCCCAACCAGTTTTCAGAGAAAGTAATATCGGTTCGGAAAATCGGAAATGACAACAATACCAGTCCCAACGCTTTCATCAATAGCAGCTTTTATGGTGCTGATGTCAATGGAGTAGTCTCCCCACTGTCACCGAAAGCTTTTGGATATTACCGTTTTGAATACCTGGGATTTACCGCCGAGCGTGGGCATAACATCAACAAAATCCGGGTGACGCCTCGCAGTGCCGGGGACATGGTTTTTGACGGCATTATCTATATCGTCGATGACCTGTGGTGCTTGCACAGTGTGGATCTCACAACCTATGTCTGGGGCATTCGCTTTGATATCAATCAGATCTACGAACCAATCCAACCCGCCATATGGCTACCCGTCAATCAGACCTTTGATGTCAGTGGAACCGTCTTTGGGTTCGGTTTCGAGTACCAATACTTCGCTCACATCAGGTCATATGATATCAAAGTCAACGAAGATCTGGCCTTTGAACCCGAAGTCATAGATGACAAATTGAACAGTGCAGAAGCCAAGGTTGCGGATGAGACCTTCAAAAAGGACAGTGATCTGGATGCTACTTTCTCGGCTCTTGAGAGCGGAGATGAGATCAGCCGCAAGCAA
>JAUILF010000218.1 GCA_030433135.1 Bacteroidia bacterium
TTCCGGATTTGCCCCATTTTCCAATCTGATGTATCCATAGAGAAAATTGTTGCCAGCCCATGATTCATTGGTGAGTATGAATGACCCTATGCCTCCTGAATTCATAGCCATGTAAAATTCCGATTGCAAATGGCTGGGTCCCGCATCATTATTGAAGACTCCCGTAATTTTAAATATGGGCTCCTCCCCATATCCGCCTATTTTAATCACTTCGCCAACAACTGAACTCTTACCAAATAATTTATGCGCCAGTTTTTCTGAAATAACTACTGAGAACGGCTCGTTGAGAGCCCGACCGGCATCTCCCTGGACAAAGTTAAAGTCGAAAAACCGGAAGAATGTGCTGTCCACATATAGTCCCCTTTTTTCATAAAATACCTGTTCATTGACCCGGAGAAGGTGATGTTCTACTCCGGGAGGTGCACAAACTCTGGTATAGGCTGTGACCTGGGCATAGTCTTCCTTTAAGGCAGGCGCAATGGGTGGCGAACAGGTGGCCATGTTCAAGGTCTGACCATCATTGGGAAGGTCGATATCGCTGATGATGCGATAAATATTCTCCACATCTTTGTGATGCTGATCATATTGTCTGTGACCCTGCACAAAAAATAAGATGTAAATACAGCATAGTGTTCCCAGGGACAATCCAAATAGATTAATGGCAGAGGTAGTCTTGTTTCTCCACAGGTTCCGGATGGCTATTTTCAAATAATTGGAAAACATGACAACTTTATTTAGTTATAAACCCTAATCTGTATGTAATGACCTGGCTGGATTTTGCAAAGCGGTACGCATACTTTGCAGGCTGATGGTCACAAATGCGATTGAAATAATTAATATACCGGCTCCCAGAAAAACCCAGGGACTGATGGCTATGTGGTAGGAGAAATCTTGAAGCCATTCCGTCATAGCGAACCAGGCAACTGGTGATCCAAGTAACAAGGCAATACACACCAGTTTTATAAAATCACGGGAGAAAATATATATCAGGTTGGAAAAGGAAGCACCCAGGACTTTACGGATGCTGATTTCCTTCCTTCTTCTTTCTGCGGAAAAGGTAGCCAGACCAAAGATACCAAGACATGAAATAAAAATGGCGAGGCATGAAAAGATCAGGAACAATTGCCCAACCCTGGTTTCACTCTTGTACAATTGATCGTATGACTCATCCATAAACTGATAATCAAAAACCGCATGTTCTTCGTGTTGGGCGAAGATGTTTTCTGCTGCAGCTATAGCCTTGGCTGTATTACCGGGAGTGGTCTTGATATAGACTTCGTTAAGATACCTGGACTGAGAAATGGCCAGCTGTTCAATAGGGTGGTGGAGTGATCTGAAATGAAAGTCCCGGGCAATACCCGTGATGGTTGTTTTATTTCGAAACTCAATCCATTTGCCCAGAGGATCTTCGAGACCCAGAGCTGCCACCGCTTTTTCATTAATGATGACAGAAGTTGTGTCCATTTCCCGCGGCAAAAACCAGCGACCATCAGTTAGTTCGAGGCCAAAAAATTGAGGAAAATTTGGATGTACTCCCAGAACATACAGAAATGGATCCGCCTCGGGTTCCTTACCTTCATATTCAAATCCGGCATACCGGTTTCCAACATCGATGATGGAGGAAGAACTGGCAGTCACACCGGCAATGGAGGCTTCCTTTTCCAGGAGGGGTATCAGCTGTTTCGGATCGGAATCAACCGTGTTAAAACTGAAGATATATTCCTTTTGGTAACCGAGTTCATGGGCTTTGACAAAAGCCAACTGTTGCAGAATAATAAATACACAAATAATCAAAGCAGCAGCACAGGTGAATTGGGAAACAACCAAAATTTTTCGAAGTCCTGCTCCCTGTGGTCCTCTCCAGTGATTGGTCTTCAGTGCTTCAAGTGGTTTGAAAGAAGATAGCCGGAAAGCAGGTTGTACTCCTGCAATGATCACAGTAAAGAGTATAATACCCAATACAATTATAGCTGGTGTCCGGCTAAATAATTGTTCTGGAGTGAAATGTTTATCCGAAAGTTGCTCGAAATAGGGTAGGCAGATTTCTAACAACAGGATGGCCAGGACTGCTGAAAAGGTAACCAGTATGAAGGCTTCCAGAAGGTATTGTCGGATCAGTGTGGCACGACGGGCACCGATAATCTTCCGAATACCGGTATCCCTGGCCATATGGGCCTGCCTGGCAGTTGTCATGTTAATGTAATTGATGCAGGCTATCAACAGAATAATCAGCCCGATCAGCCCGACCAGCCTTATATTGCTCAGGTTCCCCCTCGGTGCATCACTAAATGACAGATGCCCTGATCCAAGGTGGATATCAGGCAAAGGCTGCAGATGAAAAAATGTCTTCCTTGTTTTGCCTTCTTCCAGAGGCATCAACTCAGTCAGTTTGTCACCTACCTGATCCGGGGCAATCCCCGGTCTCAACAACACATATGTATTGTAGTTGAAAGCTGTCCATGTCAAACTTCCTTCACCCACAAAATTGTCGATGTTGTGGTCAAAGGGAACGAGAAGTTCAAATTGGAGATGGGAGTTGGATGGAACATTTTTAAGGACTCCGGTGACGGTGAGCGGCATTTTGTCTGACAACTGCAGGGGTTGACCAAGTACATCTACGCTACCGAAGATGCGCAATGCCAGATCTTCTGATATCACTGCACCATTTGGATCCTGCAAAGCGGTAGCCGTATTGCCATTCAAAAGTTCGAAGTCAAATACCCTCAGAAATGCTGTGTCTGCCAGCAATGTTTTTCCAACTCTGATTTTTTCATCACCATAGTGAAGGACTACGTTCCACGGTGACCATATTCTAACCATCCGTTCAACTTCCGGTATCTCTTCCAGTGCGTGGGTAGCCAGAGGAGCGGGGCTGAATGCCATGGTTTCTTCATTACCTCCAAATTGCCAGTCGGTGAGTACACGGTAAGTCCGATCCCCTTTGGCATGAAAATGATCAAAGTGTGTCTCATCATAAACCCATAGTGAAATCAGAATCGCTGTGGTCATGGCGATAGTCAGACCTGTTACATTGACCAGCGTATAAAGCCGATCCCGGACCAGCTTTCGAAAGCTCTGAATGATTTGAATCCTGATCATTGGGTGGTTAGTTATTCATCCCTTAGTGACTTGATGGGGTTGGTGAGGGCAGCTCTGATACTTTGAAAACTCACAGTAATAAATGCAATAAGAATGGCCAGAAAGGCTGCAAAAAGGAATACTCCGACATTCATTTCAATGCGATAGGCATATTGCTGTAACCATTGACTCATACCGTACCAGGCTAAGGGGACAGCTATGATAATCCCAATCAAAACGAGCTTGAGAAAATCACGTGAAAGCAAAGTGACCAGGTTAGGGACCGAAGCTCCCAATACTTTGCGAATTCCAATCTCCTTGGTTCTTTGCTCAGCGGTAAAAGCTGCCAATGCCAGTAAGCCCAGACAGGCAATAAAAATGGCGATCAGGGTAAACAGACCGGATATCCTTCGGGTGGTAATTTCCTTGTCATAGAGGGTAGCCCATTCCTGATCAAGAAAAGCGTATCTGAAGGGGACTTCCGGTTCAAATTGAGCCCAGATATCTTCAATCTGGGTTAAGGTTTCACGGTAATTTCTGGTGTCGAATCGTACGGTGACCAATTGATCAACCCCGGCCACAAAACTGTGTTGATTGTGGACGAAAAACAAAGGTGTAATCGGATGATGTAGGGATTGAAAATGAAAGTCTTTTACAACTCCTACTATGGTGTAGGTGTCATCGGCATTGAGGAAGTTTTCATTGGTGACGAGGGTTTTACCTACGGGATCATCCAGGTTCATTTCCCGGACAGCCGCTTCATTTATGACTATTGACAGGGTGTCCATGAAGTCTTTGGAGAACGAACGTCCGGCAGCCATTTCCATGTCCATGCATTCAATGTAGCCTTCGTCAACAATTAATCCGCTACCCGTGGTCATTTCCAGGGCTCCACTGGGTTTGAAGGACATCCCAAAGTATTGTCCTCCGGGTTGTGTATTGCACCCGGATACAGCATTCACGGCAGGAAGTTGAAGGATTTGGTTCTTAAAGGTCTCACTGGTCGACTGGTCCAGACGACCTGCTCCCTGTACCGTCAGCAGACCTTCTTTATCAAAGCCGAGGTCTTTGTTTTGGGTGAAGGTCCATTGCTGATAGACTAGAATACTTGCGATGATCAAAAAAACCGACACCGCAAACTGAAATACTACCAGTACATTTCGAAGCCCCGCACCGCGTGTATTTTGCATGAGTTTGCCGTGCAGAACTTCGACCGGTTTAAAGGATGACAGAGCAATAGAAGGATAAGCTCCCGATAATAGTCCTGTGAGTAAACCGACTCCCAGAAGGATAAGTAGAAAACCAGGTTGCCAGAGGTCTTGAGAAGTAAACGATTTGCCGGCAAGTTCATTGAATGGCTTGAGTACGGCCATGTTAATACTCCAGGCAATAACTGCTGCAGCCAGGGTGATCAGAATGGCTTCTACCAGAAATTGGGTGGCTATCTGGGCTCTTTCTGATCCAAGGGTCTTTCTGATACCAACCTCACGGGCCCTTCCTGCTGATTTGGCAGTGGCCAGATTCATAAAATTGATACAAGCGATCAGCAGTATCAGTATGGCAATGCACAGAAAGAAGTATACTCTTTGCCGGCTTCCGGGAGCCTTAATCTCTGCCTCCAGGTTGGAGTTTAAGTAAATATCAGGCAGAGGCTGTAGAAAGTACCGGTATCCATTGCCCTGTGCCTGGTACTCTTCATAGTCCACACCAAAACTATTCAGGACCTGTCCCGATGCGTACTTGACGACCAGGTCTGGAAACTTGCTTTCGACGATTATGGGATCAGCCGTGGGATGGAGTTTCAGATAGGTGTAGGCACTAAAACTGATATAGTTTGGCTGCCCTAAAAATTGATTAAGTGTGGCCACTGACCGGAGCATATTGAACCGGAGATGCGATTGCTCGGGTACATCTGCGCATACACCTGACACCACCAGGTTATTGGCTGGTGGTTCTAAGTCCAGGATCTTACCAATCGGGTTTTCCTGACCAAATAGTTTGTTAGCTGTACTTTCAGTCAGAATAACTGAATTGGGATGGGTCAGGGCTGACTCGGGATCACCTTGCAGGAGGGGAATGGTGAAAAAATCAAAGAAATTGGAGTCGGCAAACATTTGGTAGGACTCCTCGAAAAGCTCATCATTCACCTCATAAACCATATTATTACCCTGGAAATAGAAGAGCCTGCAGGCATCCTCCACTTCACTCAGATCATCCGCCACCGTTTGGGCATAACTATGAGGTATGATGGCATAATTTCTTGCTCTACCGGGATATTTTCTTTCCAGAGCCATCCGGTAAATACGATCACCATCACCGTGAAATTTGTCATAGGCCATTTCATCTCTGACATAGAGAATGATGAGCATGAAGCAGGCCAATCCAATGGCGAGGCCCAGGATGTTTATCACCGCATAATTGCGGTTTCTGGTCAGATTTCGCCATGCTATTTTCAGGTAGTTAACAATCATACTATGGTTATTTGATAAGCCGAATAAGCCTTCATTTATCAGTGACAATTACCAATTGCTCCGACACAACTCCGTTTAGCTCAGTCTACGACTGATTTTGATCCAATTGCTCGGGTTCTTTTACAAAGCCATCCCAGAGTTCTATGATTCGATCACCATACTCGGCATTACTTTCATCGTGTGTGACCTGAAGGATGGTCATACCTTCTTTGTGCAGCTCGGACAATGTTTCCATAATGATCTTCCCTTGTGAAGAGTGAAGATTACCAGTAGGTTCGTCCGCCAGTAGGAGTTTCGGTTTGCCCACTATAGCCCTTGCAACCCCAACCAGCTGTTGTTGGCCCCCCGACAATTGATGTGGAAACAGGTCTTTTTTCGCTACGATGTTGAATCGATCCAGTACGTCAGCCACGACAGCCCTACGTTGACTTCGTCCCACTTTTTTATAAAGCAGAGGGGTCTCTATGTTCTCATATACGGTTAGATCATCAATCAGATGATAGGCCTGGAATATGAAACCGATGTAGTGCTTGTGCAGATCGGTGCGCCTTCTCTCATTAAACTTGTGAACGGGCTCATCAAGGAAGTAATACTCTCCCTTATTAGCCTGATCCAACATTCCAATGATATTGAGTAACGTAGTTTTACCAGATCCACTCGGCCCCATGATGGATACAAATGATCCTTCTTCAATATCAATGTTGATGTCCCGGAGTACCCAGGTACGTTGCAAGCCATGATTGTAGTACCGCTCAATATTTCTTAAAGTAATCATGTTGAGATTTTATGTTGGTCAATTTCTTTGATCAAATAGCCACTGAAGCTTCCATTTTATTAGTGGCTTCGTACTTTTCAAGATAATCAAAGAAATTGTCGCACTACATTTTCAGTGACTACCTGTCCATCGAGCATGCGTACAATGCGGTTTCCAAATTCGGCGCAATACTGCGAGTGTGTTACCATGACGATGGTAGTTCCTGAGGTGTTTAGCTCTGCCAACAGCCGCATCACATCATCTCCATTTGAACTGTCCAGGTTTCCTGTTGGCTCATCGGCAAGTATCAACTTCGGTTTATTGACAATGGCCCTTGCAACCGCTACTCTTTGCTGCTGACCACCGGAAAGCTGCTGAGGGAAGTGATTGCGACGATGCATCATTTTCATGTCTTCCAGCAATTCTTCTACACGAGCCTTTCTTTCTGAGGAAGGTGTGTTGGTATACAGCATCGGTAGCTCGACATTTTCAAATACGGTAAGTTCGTCAATGAGATTAAAACTCTGAAAGACAAAACCAAGATTGTGCTTTCTGACGTTCGATCTCTTTCGCTCCGGCAAGTGTCCCACTTCCTGTTCCAGGAAATAGTATCCTCCACTTGTGGGACTGTCAATCATGCCCAGCACATTGAGCAGGGTGGATTTACCGCAGCCTGAAGGACCCATGATAGCTACAAATTCGCCTTCGGCAATACTTAGGTTTACTTCATTTAGGGCGGTGGTTTCAACATCTTCAGTTCGGTAGACCTTAACTAAATTTTCCGTTTTGATCATTATTCAACTTTTATGGATTCGCTATTTTAATATCAATTCGTCCTTGTCACCAAAGTTTTCGTAGCTCGAGGTAATAACAACATCACCGGGTTCGAGACCACCTACAACTTCATAATAATTTGGACTTTGTCGATTTACTTTTATATCGCGTTTGTGTGCCACGGTGCCCCCGGCATCAACCACATATACCCAGTTTCCACCCGTGGTCTGATAAAACCCCCCGCGAGCGAGAAGAAGCGCTTCTTCCTGGGCACTTAGTTCCAGTTTCACTGATACAGTCTGGCCTCTCTTGATTCCCTCTGGAGCGGCTTTGGTAAATGTCATGTCTGCAGCAAAGGCTCCATTGATAACTTGTGGATATATTTTTTGTATGCTGAGATCGTAGCGCTCACCGGCAAAGGGGAAACTACCCAATTGACCGGTAAAAATTCTCGAAATGTAAAATTCATCGATCTGTACTCTGATCTTGAAGTCTGAGAGGTCATCCAATTGTGCTATCTGGCTTCCTTCTACAATTAGTTCTCCGAGTTCGGCGGTGAGACCTGATAACTGGCCATCAATAGGGGCCCGGATGGTAAGGCTTTCCAGACTCTTACCGGCTATCTCGAGGTTTCTCTCCATTAAGTCAAGGGAGTTTTCCATTTGCTGTTGTTGCAGGACTGCAGAAGCGCTATCCCTGGCAATCGTTTGCTTCATCAGCTTCTTTCTCCTTTCCAGGTGTTTCAGCTCATCTTCAGTTTCCTGAAACTCTACCTCGGCAATGACGCCATCTCCATATAGACTCTTGTTTCGAGACACACGTTTTGAAAGAAGGTCGATCTGATAGTCTACTGAAAGCGCTGTTTCTTTCAAATTCAGACTTTGTTGTTCCATTAACAAAGTGTTGCTCCTGATCTGGTTGATTTGTGCGACAATGTTTGCCTCCTGGTTGAGATAATTCATTTGCAGATCGGGATTACTCAACTCCAGGATGGGATCTCCGGCGTTAAGGAATACTCCATCCTCCACAAATTTTCGCTCAACCCGGCCACCCTCAACGGCTCCTATCAGGACGGTCTTGATAGGTAAGACCGCACCTGTAACAGGAATAAATTCCTGGAAGATACCCTGATGAACGGTGTCAAACAGTAGCCTTTCGGTTTGTACATTTAAACGACTCTTACCACTGTTTTGGTAAAGATTCAATCCCAGGTAACCCAAAAGTGCGACCACAAGGGCAATAGGGATGATGCGTTTCCATCGCAGTCCTTTCTTTTCTATTTTCCTGTCCATACTATATCTCTTATAGAAATATATGCCAAAATCTTATGTGATTGAATGTCAGCATGTTGTGAAAACTATCTGGATAAACATCAAATATTTGTGTCCGAAAACGTGCATTGAATGTACGTAAGCGTACACTTATATATACATTTGGGATATGGCTAAGAAAGGAACCATTCTGATCGTAGATGATGAGGAGGACATTCTCTTTTCTCTCAAATTTCTCCTGAAGCAACACTTTGCATCTGTCTTTACTGACCCAAACCCTTATCATTTACCAAGGTTACTCCGGACTCACGAACCCGATGTGGTTGTACTTGATATGAATTTTGGCAAAGGGAGGGACTCGGGTGAGGAAGGCCTGGAATGGATAAGTAAGGTGAAGGAACTTCGGCCACAGGTTCCGGTTGTGACCATGACGGCATACGGTGATGTTGGCATCGCAGTCGAAGCGCTGAAGGCTGGTGCTGCAGACTTTGTGGAAAAGCCCTGGAGAAATGAAAAAATGGTGGCTACCATTAGGGCGGCATACGAGCACGGCCAAACCGAAAAGAAAGTTGAAAAGCTGGCAGGAAGTCAACAAGCTCTGAGTCAGGCTCTTGATCAGGGCTTTAAGGAAATAGTGGGGCAATCTGAAAAGATGAAACAGGTATTTCGTACACTGGATAAAGTGGCGGATACCGATGCTCATGTCTTGATCCTGGGTGAGAATGGTACGGGCAAGGAGCTTATTGCCAGGGCATTGCATCGAAAATCCCACCGTTCTTCGGAAGTGTTTATTCCGGTTGACATGGGATCTATCCCTGAAAGCCTTTTTGAAAGTGAAATTTTTGGGCATAAAAAGGGATCCTTCACCGGTGCTCACCAGGATCGTATTGGTCGCTTTCAGGCGGCAAGTGGGGGCACCCTGTTTCTCGATGAAATCGGCAACATCCCCCTGGCTTCCCAGGCCAAACTGCTGCATGCCCTGCAAACACATCAGGTGGTGCCAGTGGGTAGTAATCAACCGGTGAAAGTAGATATCCGATTGATTTGTGCTACCAATATGCCTTTGTATGAAATGGTGGAAGAAGGGACTTTCCGGCAGGACTTATTGTACCGGATAAATACCGTGGAACTACAATTGCCACCGTTGCGTGAGCGGGTTGGAGATGTACCACTGCTTACAGATCATTATTTGAATGAATACAAGCGGAAATATCAGAAGCCCAATCTCGAAATCAACAAACAGGCCATGGATAAACTGTCTGCTTACGGATGGCCGGGTAACATCAGGGAGCTAAGACACATTATAGAAAGGGCAGTCATCATGTGTGAAGGCAGGAAAATTGATGCCGACGATATTATTCTATCCGAACCGAGAAAGCAGGATAGCGGCATTGCACTCGACCAAAATATGACTCTGGAGGAAGTAGAAGAAAAATTGATCAGAATGGCTATGAAAAAACACCAGGGAAATGTCTCCAAAGCCGCCAGTGAGCTGGGCCTGACCCGAACATCCCTTTATCGAAGACTACAGAAATATGGCATTTAATTTTAGCTAAATCCCATGCTTACACTTACTAAATTTAAAACACAGGTTTTTGTAAGGGTTGCCTTACTGGTGATCCTTATTGCTTTGGGATTATTTCTCATCTACGATCAAGAATCCTTTTTTCTGGGATCTATCTTGATTTTTCTCGGTGTCGTTACGGTTTTTAGTCTCTTTCGGGTAGTGAATAAAACGAACACCAATCTGGCAAATTTCTTACTCAGTATTAAGTATGATGACTTTGAAACGAATTATACCCGCTCTACCAATGAAGATTCGGAAAAAGCATTGTTCAATGCATTTAACATGATCAATAATAATAGTGATGATGGAAAAAATATCGTTTTATTTTCACCTGCCTGTTCAAGTTATGATCAGTTTAAAAATTATGAAGA
>JAUILF010000219.1 GCA_030433135.1 Bacteroidia bacterium
CCTTTAAAACAGGCAAAATGCATGAGGAGCGTTTCCGGCACTATCGACTTACCCGTGGTGTTTACGGACAACGACAGGAAGGTGTTCAGATGTTCCGGACTAAATTGCCCTATGGAAAAGTCACCTCACATCAGCTGGAAGTATTGGCTGACCTGGCTGAGAAATACGGTCACGACAACCTTCATATCACCACCAGGCAAAACATTCAACTGCATTATGTAAAACTCGACAATGCACCAGCAGTTTGGAAAGGACTGGCCGCTTCCGGGTTAACTGCCATGGGCGCCTGCGGAAACACCGTAAGAAATATTACCGCTTCACCCGAAGCCGGGATTGATCCCGATGAGCCTTTTGACGTATCTCCATACGTGCAGCAAGCTTTCGAGTATTTTCTTCGCAACTCGATTTGCCAGGATATGGGGAGGAAGATCAAGATTGCTTTCTCTTCTTCAGAAAAGGATTCAGGTTTTACTTATTTCCATGATTTCGGTTTCATCCCCAGGATCAGGGAAGTTGACGGCAAGAAGCGCAGAGGATTTAAGGTAGTCATAGGAGGTGGTCTGGGAGCCATCAGCATAGTGGCACCCACCGTGTCGGAATTTATGCTTGCAGAAGATATTCTACCCTTTACCGATGCAGCCATTCGGGTATTTGACCGCCATGGGGAAAGAGAAAAAAGAATGAAGGCCAGGATGAAATTCCTGGTTAAGAAGCTGGGTGTGGAAAAATTCCTGGAATTGGTGGAGCAGGAAATGAAAGGTGTTCCCAACATTTCCATCAAGCATGAAGAAGAGGTGACGCCTGAATTGCCATCGGCACCTGCCTTGGACGTTAGTACCTTAGAAGACCGTGAGCGTTATGAGACCTGGCTAAAAACCAATGTTTTCGAACAAAAGCAATCGGGGTATTTTGGTGTATATCTTAAAGTACACAAAGGAGATGTCGATCCAAGGACAGCCGTAGCACTGGCAAAACTGGTGAGGAAGGTGGCAGCCGATGATATCCGTTTTACTGCCGATCAAAACATATTGTTGAGGTTTGTACCGGAAGGATCTCTACCATACCTGTATGAGGAACTTGGAAAATTGCAACTCAACAATCCGGGTTATGGCACCATCGCCGATGTGACTGCATGTCCCGGTACAGACACCTGTGCACTGGGAGTTACCAATAGTACCGGACTGGCTGATACGTTGAAGGATTTGGTACAAAAACAGTACAAAGACTTATTGACAACAAAGGATATATCTATCAAGATCAGTGGCTGTATGAACAGTTGTGGTCAGCATATGAGTGCACCGATTGGATTTCATGGCAGCTCCATCAGACATGGTGTAAAAGTCATCCCTGCCATGCAGGTTGTACTGGGTGGAGGCCTGGACCGCCATACCGGTGAGGGAAATGTGGCCGATAAAGTCATTAAAATACCTACCCGTCGTATACCACAGGTTGTGGAGCGTTTATTGGCAGATTATGACGAAAAGAAGGAAGCCAACGACCAGTTTCTTACCTATTATCAGAGAAATGGCAAACGATACTTTTATGACCTGCTCAAAGACATAGGTGACACCTCCGAGGTCAAAGCTTCTGAGTTTTACGACTGGGGCCAAGCCGAAGACTATATTCAATCAATTGGTGTCGGTGAATGTGCCGGCGTTTCATATGATATGGTAGGTGCCATTTTGGGTGATGCCATTGAAAAGCTGGATGAGTCAAAGCAAGCTATGCAACAGGAAGTATGGTCTGAAGGTATCTACCATGCCTATACAGGCATGGTTGTAGCTGCCAAAGCCTGGTTGCTGAGTAAAGACATCAAGTGTAACACCCACATTGGTATCATCGAGGATTTTGACGAAGCCATCAAGACCGACAATGTATTTGATCTCGAAGGATCATTTGCAGATATGGTTTTCAAGCTGAATGAACATGCACCAACACGTGAATTTGCCGAATCCTATGTTCAGACGGCTGCTGCCTTCGTCAAAGAAGTGATTGCCAACAGAGAAGACGCTCTGGAGGGCAGTGAATTAGATAATAAACTGGTAATAGATAGTTACTATAAGGCCTGATCAATGCGCAAAGAACCGCTGATATCGATTGTCGGAGCCGGACCAGGCGATCCGGATCTGATCACTGTCAAGGGCATGAAGACTCTGCAGACTGCCGATGTAGTATTGTATGATGCCCTCGTAAATAAAGCCCTTTTGGAGCATGTCCCATCCCGCGCCTTGACGAAATGTGTAGGTAAACGTGCTGGAAAGCATTCTTTCAAGCAGGATGACATTCAGATGATGATGGTGCAGTATGCTTTCAAACACGGCCATGTAGTCCGGTTGAAAGGTGGTGATCCTTTTGTTTTTGGTCGTGGTCATGAAGAACTGGATTTTGCACGTGCCTTTGATATTGACACCCGGGTCATTCCGGGGATTAGTAGTGCCATCGCCGTACCTGCCAATCAGGGCATTCCGGTCACACACAGGGGACTTTCTGAAAGCTTCTGGGTGGTGACAGCTACTACTAAAAAGGGGAAACTGTCTGATGACCTTGCCCTGGCAGCACAGTCATCGGCAACCGTAGTTATATTGATGGGTATGAGAAAACTCGCTCAGATTGTGTCACTATTTCAGGAGCATGGTAAGGGAAATTGTCCGACCATGATTATCCAAAATGGTACACTGGAATCAGAAAAGTGCATACTCTCGACGATGGACGACATCGAAAAAAAAGCCCGCGCATCGAATGTGGGCACACCAGCACTGATAGTGGTGGGTGAAACAGTCCGGTTGCACACCTCTTTTATTCAACAAGTGAAATCTGCCGTAGCATGAAGACCGGAAACACCTTATACCCGGTATTTATGAAAATGAGCCAATTGCAACTTCTCATTGTAGGAGGTGGCTATGTGGCACAGGAGAAATTGCATTTTCTGTTGAAAAGTAGTCCGGATGCGCAAGTAACAGTAATGGCACCGGACATTGCCCCCGAAATACTGGAGCTCTTCACGAGTACCGATAAGAAAATCAATTTGATCAAGAGCCGTTTTTCACCGGAGATCCTTGATCAGTTTGACGTCGTGATTGCTGCGACCAATATCAAAGAACTCAATCACGAAGTTTACAAGGCTGCCAAAGAACGGCGAGTCCTGATCAATGTGGCAGACACTCCCGATCTATGTGATTTTTATATGGGCTCAATCGTGACTAAAGGGGATTTGAAAATAGGCATTTCAACCAATGGCAAGTCTCCCACTTTTGCCAAAAGATTCCGTCAGTGGCTGGAGCAAAACCTGCCTGACGAAATCGAAGACTTGCTTCCCAATCTGCGTAGTTTACGCGATCAGTTGCACATGAATTTTTCGGAAAAGGTGGAGTACCTTAATAAGGTTACCAAATCCCTGCTCGAAAAGGATCAATCCAACTGACAGACCTTTCAGGCCTGGCAACATAAAAGGCAATGAATCAATCCACTTGCAAGTGGATGGTAAGCCTGAAAGGCTTAGTTCTAAAAACCCAAAGCACAGCTTTGGGATTCAGGACATCAATCTTGAGCCCTGTATGGGCGTGTTCCTTTTTCTCTCTTTAGCAGGCGCTTAATGGTACGCAACTTCAAACTAGCATCAAATCTCTACTGTTACCACAAATAGGAACCGTATCGGCGAATTTGTATTCACCGATCAGTAAGAACTATCAATCACTGCACTTCAGGGATCTTCCCACCTAGGTTTGCTATCTTTCGGCACTGAATCAACTGCACATTTATGACGTCTGTTCATGTGATCAAGATAGGTGGAGCTGTCATCAATGACACCGGGTTGCTCCAGTCCCTACTTAAGGGCCTAGCAGCCCTGCCGGAACCTTTCGTGCTGGTGCATGGTGGTGGTCGCAAAGTAGATGAGTGGTTGCTCAAGACCGGTATGAAGCCCAACATGATTGATGGCAGGCGCATCACCGACGGTCCCACCCTTGAGTTGGCCGTGATGAATTACGCAGGTCTGTTAAACAAGCAGATTGTCTCCTACCTGCAATCGTGTCAGCAAAATGCCCTGGGCCTCACCGGTGCTGATCTCAATTGCATCCGGGCACATCGACGTGTACACCCGGAAATTGACTATGGGTTTGTGGGTGATATAGATTATGTGGACGGCAAAGTTTTTAGTGACCTTTGTCACCGTGGAGTAACACCGGTATGTTGTGCTATCACACACGACCAGGAAGGGCAATTGCTCAACACCAACGCGGATACCATAGCCTGTGAGATCTCCATCGCTCTGTCCGGCCTGACAAAAACCCATCTCTGGTATGGTTTTGAGAAAGAAGGCGTCATGGTTGATATCGATGATCCTTCAAGCCTGGTAAAGGAACTGACTCCGGAAAGATATCAGTCTATGACAGCCGACGGAACCATCCACACCGGTATGAAGCCCAAGCTTCACAACTGCTTTAGGGCATTGGAAGCTGGGGTTGAAAGTGTACATATCTGCAACGCATCGCAATTAACAAACATACCAGTTGCATCTGGCACTCAAATTATGGCCAGTTTATGATACCAGATCCCATCAAATTATTGAGTGAGCTTATCCAAACGCCTTCTCTTTCCCGAGAGGAAGAAGCTACCGCCTTTATTCTCAAATCCACCCTCGAGAATGCCGGATGCCCTTGTGAACGGTATGGCAACAACATCATCTCCAGGAGTAAAAACTGGAAAGATGAAAAACCAACGGTAGTTCTTTGTTCGCACCACGATACGGTTGCCCCCAATAAAGGGTACACACGAGACCCCTTTGTTGCAACTGTTGAGGACGGAAAACTCTATGGCCTGGGATCCAATGATGCCGGAGGATGCCTGGTCAGCCTGGTTTGTACTTTTATCAAGCTGTACGACATTGATCTCCCCTTTAATCTGCTCCTGGCCGCCGTAGCCGAAGAAGAGATTTCCGGAAGTGGAGGTGTGAGCATGGTTTTACCTCATCTACCCGAACTCGATCTGGTGATAGTAGGTGAACCGACTCTGCTGCAAATGGCCATAGCTGAAAAAGGATTACTGGTCATAGATGGAGAAGCCCGGGGAATTCCGGGTCATGCGGCCCATGAGGGGACAGAAAATCCGATATATACGGTGGCACAGGACGCCCGGATCATCGAACAATTTGAGTTTGAGAAAAAATCACCACTCCTGGGTGAGACCAGGGTTAGCCTGACCATGATCCAGGCAGGCACCCAACACAACCAGGTTCCGGCAGCTTGCAAGTTTGTACTGGATGCCCGGGTCAACGAGTGCTACACCAATCAGGAGGTCTTTGAACTTCTGCAGCAATCATTACAAAGCCAGCTAACGGCACGTTCTTTCAGACTCAATTCCTCCGGTATTCCAGCTGATCATCCTTTCATGGATGTGGTGTCAGCCTTGGGTCTAAAAACATTCGGATCATCTACTTTGTCAGATCAGGCGGTGATACCGTATCCTTCCGTAAAGATTGGTCCCGGTGATTCTACCCGTTCTCACACTGCTGATGAGTTTATTTATATTGAGGAGATCCATGCCGGAATAGATTTATACACCAAATTAATTACACAGTACCAGCCTCGATGAAACTTTGGGAAAAAAACATACCGCTCAATGATCAAATAGAATCCTTTACTGTTGGCAGGGATCCTGAATTTGACCTCCAATTGGCTCCCTATGATGTCCTTGGAAGTATTGCGCATACAGCTATGCTGAAGGAGGTGGGCATCTTGTCTGCGGAAGAGCAAATCAAATTAACCGATGCCCTGATCGATATCTATCACACCACGCTGGATGGCAGTTTCGTCATTGCAAAAGGCATGGAAGATGTGCATTCCCAGGTCGAATTTCAACTCACCGAAAGCCTGGGTGATATCGGCAAAAAGATTCACACCGGGAGATCGCGGAATGACCAGGTATTGCTGGACTTACGCCTGCTGTTTCGAGACTATATCTACCAGATAATTAGCGATATACGTACGATCTTTTACCAATTGACGGATCTTAGTGAAAAATACAGAGATGTGATCCTACCCGGATATACACATCTGCAGGCTGCGATGCCGTCCTCTTTTGGGTTATGGTTTGGTGCCTATGCTGAAAACCTAATTGACGATTTGCGTCAATGGCGGGCGGCCTTTGATGTGGTCAACCAAAATCCCCTGGGATCTGCTGCAGGATACGGCACTTCCCTACCCATACGGAGGGAAATCACTACTTCCCTGCTCGGTTTTGCCCATATGGATTATAATGTGGTTCATGCACAGATGGGACGTGGGCGATCAGAACTGTTCGTGGCTTTTGGGATGGCAGCCACCGGTAATACACTCGCCAAACTGGCTATGGATGTGTGCCTGTACAACAGTCAGAACTTTGCTTTTCTGACCTTACCCGATGCTTTTACCACGGGTTCGAGTATCATGCCACACAAGAAAAATCCGGATGTCTTTGAACTAATCAGAGCCAGGGGCAACCGCATGGGCCAATTGCCTTCAACCATCCTGGCTACTACCGGTCACTTACCCAGTGGGTACCACAGGGACTTCCAGATTCTGAAGGAACAGATCCTACCCGGTATTGAAGAGCTCAGGAGTTGCCTGTCTATGGTTAGCCTGGTGATGCCTGATATCCAGGTCAATGAAAACATCCGGGAAGACGAAAGGTACAAACTCATCTACTCGGTTGAGGAAGTAAATAAGCTGGTCATGGAGGGAGTTCCATTCCGGGAAGCCTACCAAATCGTCGGCAAAAAAGTGTCTGACCCTGACTACTCCTTCGATCTTGATCTGGATCACTCCCACGAAGGAAGTCTGGGTAACCTGTGTAATGAGCAGATCGCTGACAAGTTTGAACAAGTGTGGAGTAACGTGGACCTCTCCTACCGGGATACCGTAAAAAATTTGATAGAACGCAGTTAAACCCGGATTATTCATTGGGGTTTCGTTATGAAAGTCAAAGAGGCAATAAAGACGGGGGCTCCAAGTGCTTTTTGACTCATGAGCGAACGATCTCGTAGAGTCGAGTACGACAGTGCTCGAAGTGAGGGAACCGCGAAAGCGGGTGGGTAAGCCATAGTTAACCTCTATGGTGAGAATCAAAAAGTGCTTATGTGCCCGTATTTGCAGCATATTTGGCTCGTAATAGAAAGGCCTAATGCATAGTCCGGGTTAAAAAAGGGAAAAAGCATCCAGGGTCGGACACCTTTTCCCATTAAACACACTCAAATCCGTAGAAATGTAATTCTTTTTATGGAATCTACCCCTATTCTGTCAAACTTTATGCCAGAACATGCAGGGATATTGTTACCATGGATCTTGAGTCCTTATTCATCTTTAATAAAACGGTCTCCATGCGGAAATTTGTATCTATGATACATCATTTGGCAATGAAATAATAAAGCTATCGAGTAACATAGATAGAATAGGCGGGTTTGGAGGTGCTGAAGGAAGAGACCAGAAAATATCATCCGGTGAGATAAAATATTAAATTACATTATGCCTACTGTACTGCGTGTAGATGGATATCGATTCTTTTTCTATGCATCAGACTCTGAAGAGCCCTGTCATATCCATGTGAGTAAGGCAGAAGGAATAGGTAAGGTATGGTTGGAACCCAAAATACAAGTTCAGTATTTGGATTATTTTACCGATCGAGAAAAAAGAAAGGTATTAGAAATTATTGATGCTAATGTGGTGTTACTAAAAGAAAAATGGCATGAGTTCTTCAACAAATAGCTACGATCCAATAGAGAGTTTAATTTTTGAGCATGGTCTTAAGATCAAAGGAGTACATTTTTATCGAGAAATGGACTTAATGTTGGTTGTACTCAACAATCAGCGAGTGCTGAGATACCCTTTAAGCGAGTCAACACGGTTGAAAGAAGCCACACCAGAGCAACTGGAGAACCATCAGATCATTGGCAACGGATTTGGTATTTACTGGCCGACTATTGATGAAGATCTTAGTTTAAAGGGCTTTTTGAAAAGAGAGCTTGTCAGTCAAGCCGTTTCAGTATAAGTTAGTTTTCTGCTCTCTTGGCTGGATGATGAACCTATTTTGTTTTGCAGCACAGTCTGCGAATGATTGCTAGATATACAAGTATGGTGATGCAGGTTCACGGTTTACGAAATACAATGTGAAGTACGAATTTTGAGTCCTTATTCATCCCCTAGATAACGGCCTGAGAATGATTATTTGTATATTCCCATGCAACTATACAACCACATAATCACTCTTTTGATCTAAGAGTAATAAACCAAATGAAATGTGGAGCAATTACCTCAAACTTGCCCTCCGGAATCTCCGGAAAAACAAAACCTATGTTATCATCAATATCGTCGGCATGGGCATTTCCATTGCCTGTTGTATTGTAGCGTTTCTCAACTGGCAATACAATACTGAATTTGACCAGGTACATCAAAAGATAGATGAAATCTACCGGGTAAACTTTGTCCGCATGACCGACGGCGATCCGGTAAAAAATGGAAGCAGTCCGGCAGCGCTCGGTAAAACGGTTGCAACCCAGGTGCCTCACGTGGATCATGTGATTCGATATTATCCTCTGGGAGGCAATTTCAGGGTTGGTGATCAGCTTTTCCAGGTTGATCTCGCTGCTGTAGACCCCGCCATGCTAGAAGTCTTTACTTTCTCGTCACTATATGGTGACTTTGCCTCCCTGGCAGATGAAAGAACGATCGTCATTAGTGAAGATGTTCAGAAGAAGCATTTTGGTGATGGCATAAATCCGGTAGGAGAAACCTTTACCTATTTGCGAGGGGATAAATTGATTGATTTTCAGGTAGGAGGTGTATTCGAGACACCACCTCAGAACTCGAGTTTTCAGCATATTGAAGCATACATACCGTATAGCCATGTAGAATCACTGGATGGTGTACGTGAGGATGACTGGGCAGAGTTCAATAATACCTTTCTCCATATTACAGATCCGGCTCTGGTTGAGCAAGTAGAGGAACAATTACAGCAGTATGTAGGTATTCAAAATCAGGCTAAAAAGGATTACAGGGTAGACCACTACTACCTGGATCCATTGCAAGGGATGGCTGTTCGATCTGAAAAAGAGCGAATATGGAATCACTGGCTCACACAAAGTCTGCCCTCTGCAGCCGCTCTCGCTCCGGCCATCATGTCTTTTCTGATCCTGTTGCTGGCGTGTTTCAACTTTACCAACACTTCTATTGCGGTGGCCAACCGGCGCATCAAGGAAATTGGTATGCGAAAAGTCCTTGGTTCTACCCAGAGGCAGATCATCTACCAGTTCATGGGTGAAAACATGCTTTTAGCCCTGCTGGCACTGATATTTGGAATCCTGTTTGCACTGTGGCTGGTACCCGCCTACAGCAGCATGTGGGTATTCCTGGATATCAAATTGAGGCTGTTTTCCAATCCTGGCTTATGGGTTTTCCTGATCACATTACTCCTCAGCACGGCTATCATTGCCGGCTCGTATCCTTCGTTCTACATCAGCCGATTCAAACCGGATTCCATTTTCAGAGGTTCAGTCAAATTTAGTGGTACCAATTCCTTTACGCGCATCCTTCTGCTCTTTCAGTTTGCCCTCTCGACGGTAGCCATAGGATGCGGTATTTTGTTTGCCCAAAATGCGATCTATCAGCAAAACTATGACATGGGCTTTCAGAGCCAAACCTGTCTCACAGCTTACATACCGGGTGGTGAAAGTTATATAACCTTCAGTAACCGGCTGCGAACCCACTCGGAGATTGAGAGTATTGGAGGTTCCCGCAGTGCTATCGGTAGATCCTGGTATTATGATCCGGTCAGGGTGGATGCTAAGGAAATGGATGTTTATGCCCTGGATGTAACTGCTGAATACCTGGAAACGGTAGGTGCCAGTATCATTGAAGGAAGGAATTTTC
Source organism: Bacteroidia bacterium (assembly GCA_030433135.1). Classification (GTDB taxonomy): domain Bacteria; phylum Bacteroidota; class Bacteroidia; order Chitinophagales; family Saprospiraceae; genus JABDMH01. The sequence continues at coordinate 9,897 of JAUILF010000219.1, forward strand.
ACCCGGAAAGTCAGTCCGACCACGAGAGTGCAGTGATCATAAACCAATTTATGGCCGAGAGGTTGAACTGGGACGATCCCGTCGGTAAAACATTTTCGATGTACGACACCCTGCAGCTTACTGTGGTAGGTGTCGTAAGGGACATCTTTTACAACGGAGGATTGTGGGAGCCCATGGAACCGATGATCCTGAGAAACACCTTGCCGGACGACTACCGGTTCCTCACGGTAAGAACCGAAATGGACCAGGTCGCTCAAGTGAAGGAGATCATGGACCGGGAATGGAAATCCGTGTTTCCTGACCAGATATCCACGGTCAGTCTCATGGATGAATCGATGGCAGA
>JAUILF010000220.1 GCA_030433135.1 Bacteroidia bacterium
CAGGATCAAGTTAAGAGCTCAGATGGAAGGTGGTGGGCATGAAAGAGGTATGCGTTCCGGCACACTAAATGTACCGGGAATCGTAGGGTTGGGGAAAGCTCTCGAACTGGCACGACAGGAGATGAATGCTGAAAGTACCACTCTTGGTGGGTGGCGAGACGAACTAGAGTCAAAACTCTTGCAGGAAATTGACGAAATGTACATCAATGGCAGTCAGGATCACAGGTTGCCTCATGTGACCAATATGACTTTCAGGCATGTAAAGGGAGAGCGGCTGATGATGGCGCTGAAGGGAACTTTGGCTTTGTCCTCCGGGTCTGCCTGTACTTCGGCTTCACTGGACCCATCACATGTCCTGTTAGCCATGGGGTTGACCGAAGAGATGGCACATAGTTCGATCAGAATTAGTTTTGGCCGTTTTAATCACGGGGAGGATTTACCGGTAGCGACCAAGGCAATTATCGAAGCAGTGAACCAGTTACGGGCAGAAAACCCGGTCTGGGAGATGTTTAAGGATGGAGTGGATTTGAATTCGTGAAGGGTTTGAGAACCCTATTCCATTGAAAACTGTTACTATTGCAGAGTAAAAATATACGAACATGATTCGTGTCGCAGATTCCGCAAAAAAGAAGATAGAATCACTTAAGTCAAATCAGAACATCACTGAAGAACACTTCATTCGTGTATCAGTGGTCAGTGGTGGGTGCAGTGGTCTCTCCTACCAAATGGATTTTGCAACGGATGAGCAGGATAATGATCAGGTTTTCGAAGACCAGGGAATCAAGATCGTGACTGACCTGAAGAGTCTACTGTATCTCTATGATTCGACCCTTCAGTTTTCCGGAGGTTTGAACGGCCGTGGTTTTTACTTTGAAAATCCCAATGCCAGTCGCACCTGCGGTTGTGGCGAAAGTTTTGCCGTCTAGGAAGGTGTTGATAAACTCAGGTTGATGCTGCAGCCGTAAATCGTTGTGCCTGACTAGGCGAGACGAGGAAAGATACCAGGTTTGTATCTGGCTGAGGATCAACGAAGTCAGGCGCAAGGAGAACGGCTGGGAAATCAAAACCGATCAAGATTAATGATTTTGTCAGCGCGAGATGGGTTTTTCAACACCTTCCTGGGAAGACCGTTGCACTCAAAGGTTAGTCCAGCCGTCATAGTCCTGACCAAATTGTTGTGACCGGTCCCTGAGAAATTCCGAGAAATTCCAGTCGTTCTCTGCCAGTAGATTATGGTATTGGTCTCTGAGAACATATGTAAAGCATGGGATGACTTGTTCATTCAGGAGCACCTGAACGTTGCGTCTGTAGTACATGGATCCTTCAAAAGTGTCCAGGCGATCAAACTCAAACTGGGATAATTGATGATAGATCAGTCCACGGACACTTTCCTGCTGGTTTGCAATCATGCCGGGATAGGAAAGTCCCCGCAAACCCCTTCTCATAAAACCTTTCAGAATCGCTTCATTTCCAATGCCAGACCTTCCCACTACCTGTTGAAAAATGTCTTCAGACATCAGTGTTCCGTATGCAAACAGATTTCCGTAACCCACAGGTCCTAGTCACGTGATCGGATCGAACCTGATATGCTGGCATCCACCTTTACCCTTTCAGGATCTCCCTTGTATTTAATTGAACCTCCTGAACTGGCCGATCCGTTAAATGACTTTTCCGCAGTTATCGTAAGTGATCCTCCCGATGAAGCATCCGCTTCCACGCTGCCGGCTATAAGATCATAGGCATTGATGACACCACCCGATGAAACATCTATTTCGAGCACCTCAGCTCGACCTTCCAGATCCAGTACACCACCACTCGAAGCATCCACTTCCATCTCTCCGGCTCTGACTTCCAGACTTAACCTTCCACCACTCGAACCATCAATTTCCAGTTCGTCAGACTGGATAATGTTTCGTGCGGATATAGAGGCTCCGGAGGACACATCGATGCTTTCCAGTTCCCGATAATGCACTGTCACCGTCGCTTTGCGATTTTTGCTTCCGCTCCAGAAATTATTGTTCTCAAATTTGATCTGCAATCTGTCACCAGATACCTTGGTAATTACTTCTTCAGGTTCGCAATTCTGCACTTCAATTTCGACTTTGGTCTCATTACTTTCCACCAGTATTACATCGATACCGGTAGCTGCTGAAACTTCGTCAAAGTCTTCAAGAGTTCTGGTTTCCTGCGCGGTGAGCAGACTAACAGTTATGAGCAATCCAATGACAGTATTAGCTAGAGTCTTCATCATAGTATATGTAAAATGTCCTTAAAATAATTATCTTCTCTATCACTAAAGACGAGTAAAAACCCGGAACGTTGCATGTGTTTGCGAAATCTGGTCACTTTTTGTTGATCAGGGAAAGAAGGCGTTCCTGAGTGAAAGGTGAAAGGACCAGTTGTCCGCTTTTTTCGGCTCTCTGCATCAGTAGAGTGTCCCATTGCTCAGTACCTTCCCACAACACGGTCTTCATTTCAAGCAAAGCTGCCAGATCATATGAGCGCCAATTTTGGACAAAACTTTCCAAATGCTGATCAAGTTCATCTACGGATTCAACAATTTGCTGGTACAGACCCACCTGATGAGCCCAGGACGCTGTTTGCCATTGCGAGGGATTGAGAGACAGTGTACTAAAAGCAGCCAGACCGATCTTACGGAGTAGGGCAGGTTCAATAACAAACGGGCCAATACCCAGTGATATTTCGCTCAACTTTATTGATGCTTTCTCTGTAGCTATGGTATAGTCACACGCCGCGGCCAGTCCGACTCCACCGCCAACTGCCTTACCCTGGATTCGACCAACAACCAACTTGGTACAGCATCTGATAGCATTAATCACGTTGGCAAAACCCATGAAGAACTCCTTGCCGGAGTGTATATCCTTGATAGCGCACAATTCCTGAAAATTAGCTCCTGCACAGAAAGTCCGTTCACCTCCACTTTGCAGTACGATAGCTTTGACTTCCGTATCTTTACCCCACTCGAGGATTTGGTCCGAGATAGACTGTAAAAGTGCGGCAGGAAGAGAGTTATGGGCAGGGTGGCTAAATGTGAGATATCCAACCTGTCTTTCTACTTTACCAATTACCTGGCCTTCTGATTTATGCATGTGCTAAGGGCAATGTACCTAATCCCTTCCGCTGAAGATGGCCAGTATACGCAGTATTTCAATGTAGATCCAAACCAGTGTGATCAACAGACCCATCGCTGCAAACCACTCCATATAAATAGGTGCTCCGTGTTCTTCCCCCTTCTCAAAGGTGTCAAAATCAAGAAGCAAATTAAGAGATGCGATGGCAAGAATTCCAAGACTGATAACCAGTGTCAGAGGTGATGCTTCGTGGAGGAATGGCAATTGAATACCAAACAAACTCAACACAAAGGATACCATATACAGACCGAAAATGCCCATGGTAGCCATCATAATTCCGGATCTGAAGGATTTAGTGACTTTGATCAGACCAGATTTGTAAATGGCCAGCATAGCAAAGAAAACAGCAAAGGTCAGTGTGACTGCCTGCAATACAATTCCTTCAAAAGCAGACGCATACATCTTTGTTATTCCACCCAGGAAAAAGCCTTCACAGATCGCATACAGGGGACCCCAGGTAGAGGATTGTTCAACCTTGCGACTGGCAATAATGACAATTATCAAACCCGCAATAGCTCCTCCCCATGTCAACAGTCCACTCGGGTAGGTAAAAGAAACACCGGCAGCTGCCAGCATAATGGTGCCGAGCAGGAAGGTCTTATTAACGGCACCGGTTACCGTCATTTTTTCATCGTCAGCCAGGACACTGCCATTGTTCTGAAAGGCTTTTTCCTGCAAATAGGGATTTGATGATTCAAATAGTCCTCGGCGCTTACTGCGTGTTCTCATATGTCTCTGTCTTTAGCTTAAACAAAGATATAAACAACCAGGGTAGGTCAAAAAGTTTAATTTGACGATGCTTTTTGCAGCAGCTGGATCTGACATAGGGGATAGGAATAGAGATCCTCTAAAAAAGTTGTGATGTTCAAGACATGATGTAAGGGCAAAAAAAAAAGCGATTCCGATGTGGAACCGCTCTTGTTTGGATATGTCTCATGCTGTCTTACAGAGAAGCGACGTGTCGGGTCAACTTGCTCTTCAGGTTGGCAGCCTTATTTTTATGAATGTTGTTTTTCTTAGCCAGCCGGTCAATCATGCTGATAACCTTGGTCAGATACTTTTCAGCCTCACTCTTGTCGGTCAGCTCTCTTAGTTTACGGACGGCAGTTCGCGTAGACTTCTTGTAATAGCGATTATGCAAACGCTTCTTTGCGTCCTGTCTTATCCTTTTCTTTGACGATTGATGATGTGCCATACTTCTTTAAATTCTCGAATTTGCGGCTGCAAAGATAGTGTTTCTTCTGATTTATTTGAAAAAACTTGAACAAATATGCGAATGTTTACAGAAGGAAAAAGGTATGTAAAAGAGCCCGAACCTTCGATCAGTACTAAATAACAAAAACTTACGTAAGAAAAAGTCCTTTTTCTGGTTAAATCGTGATTCCAGGAGGTGTTTTTTCTAGATAAAAACTTGTTTGGCACTAACTCACCACCTAACTTTACCCCCGTATTAAAAATTTATCTAATTTAAAATTACTAATAATGAACAAAGGAGAATTAATTGACAGCGTTGCAACCCAATCTGGTCTGACCAAAGCTGACTCAGCGAAAGCTGTTGATGCCGCTCTTGATGCCATTACCGGTAGCCTGATGAAAGGAGAGAAAGTTAGCATTCCTGGTTTTGGTACCTTCTCCACCTCCCAGAGAGCTGCCAGAACTGGTAGAAACCCTTCTACAGGTGAGACCATTAAGATTAAGGCTAAAACTGTAGCCAAATTCAAACCAGGATCCAAGTTAACTGAAGCTGTCAACTAAGGGATTGACTTTGATTCAATCTTAATATAAAATATAGGAAAGGCAATCTTATGATTGCCTTTCTTCGTTTATGAAGGTAGACTCCGGGTAAGCTTGTCTGCTATACTAGTCTTAGGACCCTTACCTGTGATCTATTAACCTAATCTTATCAAATGAAATTTGAGACCAGAGTCATTCATGCAGGGATTGAACCAGATCCCTCCACAGGGGCCATTATGACTCCTATCTATCAGACTTCCACTTACGTTCAGGACGCTCCCGGCAAGCATAAAGGTTACGAATATGCCAGAACACAAAATCCTACAAGAAGTGTTTTGGAAGCCAACCTTGCTTCCCTCGAAAACGGTCAGGCAGCCGTCAGCTTTAGTTCGGGGCTCGCGGCTATGGATGCGGTGTTGAAGCTACTTGAGCCCGGAGATGAGATCATCTCTACCTATGAGTTATATGGTGGGTCATACAGACAGATGGTCCAGGTGTTTGCCAAGTATGGCATCAAACCCCACTTTATCGATCTGAATGATAAGACGGCATTAAATGATACCATTAATGATCGCACCAGGTTGATCTGGGTGGAGACACCTACCAATCCCATGCTTACGATTATTGACTTGAAACATGTATGCAGTGTGGCACAAAAGCATGGTATCATGACTTGTGTTGACAACACCTTTGCCTCTCCATATCTCCAGAATCCGCTGGATTTGGGTGCAGATATGGTACATCATTCTGCAACAAAATACCTGGCAGGTCATTCTGATGTTATTCTGGGGGCTGTCATTTGCAAGAAAAAGGAAATGGCTGAAAAGCTGCACTTTATCCAGAATGCCTCCGGAGCAGTGCCGGGACCGCAAGATTGCTTCCTGACATTGCGTGGTATCAAAACGCTTCACCTACGCATGCAGAGAGCTTGTGACAATGCCATGGAGATCGCTGCCTACCTGAAGAAAAACCGTAAGGTTGACAAAGTTTTTTATCCGGGATTTAAAGACTTTCCCAATCACCTGGTGGCAAAGAGACAGATGTCTCACTATGGGGCGATGATCTCCTTTAACCTGAAAACCGATACCAAGCGAGCCGCTAATAAGGTGCTCAATCGTACCAAGTTGTTCAGCCTGGCAGAATCGTTGGGTGGCGTTGAATCACTCATTGGTCATCCCGCCAGCATGACCCATGCCTCCATACCCAAAAAAGACCGACTATCTATTGGCCTTACAGATTCTTTAATCAGATTAAGTGTAGGGGTGGAACATGTAGACGATTTGATCAAGGACCTGAGATCTGCCATCACCTGATCATTGGATCATATTTATATCTTATTGACATTCAATTTTATAGATCTCAGGAGTATTCTTATATCTTAGCTGTATACAAAGTTTAGTCTACAGGTGGTCAAAAAAAAGAAAGTAAAGGTATCCTCCCGGAATAAAGTAAAAAAACGCTCCAGGGCAAAAGCCAAATCATCTAAATCTCTCGCCAGAGATCTCACTGACTTTTGGTCAAGGGATGAAGGTCTGTCAGCCTCATCAAGGCAGTTTATCGGGTATGTTATGCTGGGTGTATTCGCGGTTATGGCATTGCTGTCAATCCGCGTAGGTTTGAATGGGGATGACGATGTGCAGGCCAATTATGCCTCTGACCTTCCATCCTTCTATACCAGTTTTGGAAATGATACGACCTGTTTTCACAGCGGACCGGAAATCAAGTATTACGGGGGGATGTTTGAACTGACCACCGAAATGTCCAACCGTGTGTTGGGGTTTGACAAGACTGAACCGGGTTACTATAAGGTTCGGCATGTCTGGATAGCCCTCATGGGTGCTCTGACCATGTACTTCCTGGCCCTGTTTGTTGGTGAAATTGCTGGATTACAGGCTGCTCTATTGAGTATTGTTTTGATGTTTTTTACCATGAGATTTGTGGGGCACAGTTTTTTCAATCCCAAGGATATTCCTTTTGCTGCAGGCTATATGATAAGCCTGTATTACCTGTATCGATTGTTGAAGCAAATGCCGGATCCGAGGAAATCAACGCTGGTAGGACTGGCAGCTGGTATTGCATTGTGCTTTGGTGTCAGGGTGGGAGGATTGCTGGTGGTTGCCTATGCCGGGCTCTTCCTGGGCTTACTCTTTCTCTATTCTTATGGCATTGGATCGGTTTTCAGGGATCTTGACAAAGTGAAGAAATATGTGGTGGCCCTGGGTGTGCCAGCCCTGGCGGGTATCCTGGTAGGTCTGCTTTTCTGGCCTTATGGTCTCACCAATCCGCTCAGGAATATCCCTGATTCGTTAGAAGCTTTCTCAAATTTTCAAACGGCGATCAAGGTTCTTTTTGCTGGTGAGATGGTCTGGAGCAGTGATATACCATTTCAATATATTTTCACCTGGATGGGCATCACCTGGCCGGTGTTTAGCCTGGTGGGAATAGGGTTGTTTGCCGGATTTTTACGAGGAATATGGAAAAAATATAATCCGATTGCGATTATGTTCGCAGGGTTTACATTTCTCTTTCCTATCGCCTATGTATTGATACAGGGGTCTATCCTGTATGATGGCTGGAGGCATTTTCTGTTTGTGTATGCACCAGCTATGGCACTTGTCGCCCTGGGGTGGAACTATCTGGCGACCAAATTACAGCCAAATCCCAAACTCAAATATGCAGCCTGGGGTCTTCTGGCACTTTGCAGTATTGATTCAGTGGTGTTCCTGCTGCGCAACAGCACCGTTCCTTATGTGTACTTTAATCCGATCATAGGCGGGGTCAATGGTGCTAATGGTAACTATGAGCTTGATTACTGGGGTGCCAGCGTAAAACAGGCCGTTGAATATCTTGGAGACGAAGAAATTATTGCTGAAAATATGCAGGACACCGTGATTATTGGTACCAATTTTTCTCACGCTGTTCAGATTTATACAAAAAAGTACCAGGATCATGTAAAGGTTAATTATGTACGATGGCGGCAACGCCACGGCAAGCCCTGGGACTATTCCATCTTTGTCAATCGCTTTGTGGATGGGTCTTTTATCAGAGGTGGATACTGGCCAACTTCAAAAGCCATTGAGTCCGTCAAAGTCAATGGAACTTCTGTTTGTATGATTGAAAAGGAGGACGAAGAGAACCTGGCATTCAGGGGAATCGACGCTATTAACAAACGAAACTGGGATCAGGCCATACCTCTGTTAACTCAGGAGGTGGAAAAGTACCCCGATAATGAACTAGCCTGGGTGGGTATTGGCATGGCCTACCTCAACAAGGAGCAACCACAACAAGCAGTGGATCCGTTGCAGAAGGCCCTTGCTATAACCCCGGAAAGTCAGAATGCACTCAACTTTATGGGGTACTACAATTTTCTGAGTGGAAATCCTGAGGAGGCGGTTCGGTTTTTTACCAAAGCTGTTGAGTTACACAAGACCAACGCTACGGCCATCTATTATCTTGGCAGGATTGAGTTGCTGCGCCAGGATTATACCGAGGCACTGCAGTATGTGGAGCAATGTATGAATGCCAATCCCAATTTTGCCGAGTGTTACCAACTGGGCGCAGAAGTATACCAGGCCATGGGGGACCAGGCAAATGCGCAAAGGTATATGAATGCCTTTAACCAGTTAAGGGGAGGTCGGTAAGACCTGTCCGAAAGCCTGCCTGGTACCGGCTTACTCTAGACTCTTTCCAATATGATGGTTGATGCACCACCGCCTCCATTGCAGATAGTAGCAAGTCCCAATTGTCCATTTCTGGTATGCAGTACATTAACCAGAGTTACAATGATTCTGGCGCCGGATGCTCCCAACGGATGACCCAGGCTCACAGCACCACCATGCACGTTAATCCTGGATGGATCCAGACCCATTATCCTTCCAAAGGCAACAGGCACAACTGAGAAGGCTTCATTTACCTCAAAGAAGTCGATCTGGGGGGAATTTAAACCTGCCATGTCAAGTGCACGGGGAGTAGACAGTGTAGGTGCTGTTGTAAACCTGGAGGGTTCTCGAGCAGCATCAGCGAAAGAAAGAATTCGGGCCAGGGGCTTTAATCCGTGACTTTTGACAGCCTCCTCACTGGCCAGAACAATCGCTGCCGCCCCATCATTGATCGTGGAAGCATTGGCAGCGGTTACCGTTCCATTCTTGCTGAAAGCCGGACGTAACTGCGGTATCTTCTCAAACTTCACTTTCTTAAATTCTTCATCTTCATGTACCGAGAGGGGATCCGCTTTTCGCTGAGGTACCATCACCGGGACAATTTCATGGCTAAAAATCCCGGATGCTGTGGTTTCGGCACTGTTTTGATATGATCTGATGGCAAATTCATCCTGATCTTCCCTGCTAATTTTACATTCTTCTGCAGTTTCATCGGCAAATCGACCCATGGCACACTGGTCGTATACATCTTTCAAGCCATCTTGTTCGAGACCATCAACCAGCTCCGCGCTGCCATACTTGTAGCCAAATCTCGCTTGCGGCACGTAGTAAGGGATGCGGGACATGTTCTCCATACCTCCTGCCACCACAATATCATTATGGCCCAGCATAATACTTTGAGCACCAAGCATGACACTCTTCATGCCCGATGCGCAAACTTTGTTTATTACCGAGCAGGGAACATCATTGGGAATGCCTGCGGCTAAGCTGACCTGTTTGGCAGGTGCCTGACCCAGGTTGGCAGAAACTACATTTCCCATGAGAACTTCATCTACCTGTTCAGGAGTAACGGAAGCCTTCATTAGAGCTCCTTTTACCGCCGTTGCTCCCAGTTCGACAGCAGATATTCCCGAAAATATACCACCAAAACTTCCGATCGGGGTGCGCACAGCTGATACCAGATAAACTTGCTTTGTTTGGTTATTCATTGATATTTGATTTGTAATAGTAATGCTCAAATGACATAAAAAGTTATTTTTAATGACATGCTATTCCATGTCTGAACAACATTTCATACCTATCAAAGCCTGGGCTGAATCCGATCAACCCCGGTACAAATTAAAGAAAAGCGGTGCTGAAGCGCTATCCGAATCCGAATTACTTGCCATTCTTGTTGGTTCCGGATCAAGAGATGAGTCCGCTGTCCAGCTTTGTCAGCGGATGCTACGGACTGTTGACAGTGACATCAATAAACTGGCCCGTAAAAGTCTGAAAGATCTGATGTCCTTTAAAGGTATTGGTGAAGCCAAAGCCATCACCATTGCTGCTGCCCTGGAGCTTGGAAGGAGAAGATCATTGACTGATCTCCGCACAAAGGTTACCGTAAAAGACAGTCGTACGGCCTACAACGCAGTGGCGCCATTACTGGCAGATAAGAATCACGAGGAGTTCTGGATCATGCTGT
>JAUILF010000221.1 GCA_030433135.1 Bacteroidia bacterium
ATAAGATAGCCGTTACTTGTATATAGTTACGTAACCTTTGTTTGAATTTTATGTTCAACATCGTCCCAATCTGTTTTTGCGATAATGGTTTCGTCTGTGTTTAATGGGTATTTGGTTTTTTTGATGACCCAAGATCGCGATTGTCCAGGTAAAATATATTTAAAAGTAGATTGTTGTACCGCTAAGCCTTTACTGGTTTTTGGTTTAATATCAAATTGTGAAATAACTGTGAAAATTTAACCCGGACCATTAGCCGGGTACCGTCGTCCGTTATTTTTCATCGCTGAAAAAGCATCGATCACATAGATATTGTTGCTATAACATAGATCGAAATCAGATCTTCTGTAATCTTTTCACCACCTGGTGCTTCCCTGATCTTATTTGCAAGAAATAGATACCGGCTGGTAGTTGAGCAACATCCAAAGACGAGATGCCACCTCGCAGCATTGCCTCTATTTTCCGGGCTTTGCCCAGTGCATCAAACACAGAAAGAGAAACTGTCTTTGATATCTGTTCTGGAAGGGAGATAAAGACCTGGTCTGTTGCAGGATTAGGAAAAACCTGAATTTGATTCAGTATCTCCTGATCGTCGGTCGATGTAGTGGTGCCTACATGCACGAAAAAGGAGCAGCATGCAATATTGCCTGAAGCGTCCGTAGCCATATAGGAAACTTTGGTTTCTCCTTCCGGAAAAACACTTCCACTGGGTAATCCTTCCGTCATTTCAATGCTATCAATTGCACAATTGTCCATAGGATCGGGTATAATATAAGTGACTACATCTCCGCTATCCACCATTATATCTTCGATGCAATCGAAAACGGGTGATACCGTATCGAGCACAATCACGTTCACCAGAGTATCACTGATATTACCCATTGCATCCCTGGCGGAGAAGAACACTTCGACAGTATCTGACATACCACAATCCAGGGTGTCAAGGTCCAGGTACAAACTGTCTATACCACAATTATCACTACTACCTGCGTCCAGCATGATGGGATCCAGTATAGCTATCCCATCCTGATCCAGATAAGCTGTCACGGTCTGAGCTCTTGGAATAGGTGGTATAGTATCTGTTACGACCAGACTTGTTCCCGTTTCTGCCATACATCCATTGGCATCGGAAACAGTTACGGAGTAGTTACCTGCAGGCAGTGAGTCTTCCATGTCCGTCATTCCACCTGAGGACCAGGCAAATTGAAAACCCCCGACACCACCCTCGGGTATAGCCGTAATAGAACCGGCACTGTCATCAGGACAGGATGGATTGTTCACGCCAAACTGTATCACAATAGAATCGGGTTCTTCAAGTATAAACGCCAATATCTCCTGGCAACCTGCCCCATCTTCGACCGTCACGTCATACATCCCTGGTGTCAAACCAGATACTTCATTGACAGTAGCTCCGGTAGACCAATTGAAAGTCACAGGTTGCGTTGCCTCTGATACTGCCAACGAAATACTGCCAGAAGACTCCCCAAAGCAGGTAATATTTTCGACAGTGCTGTTGACCATCATACTACAGGTAAATGCCTGCACGGTAACCATACCTATAGCTGTGCAATCATTGCCATCGGTTACGGTTACGGTGTAGGAACCAGGCTCGAGGTCCTGGATGGATGCTGTAGTTTCACCATTGCTCCAGAGATAAGAAAAACCTCCACTTCCCCCGGAAGCAGAAACCTGGGCAGTTCCATCCGCGCCCATATTGGCAGTTTCATCTGTCGACTGCATTTCGATCTGAATTGGATCCGGTTCATTGATTTCAAGCTCTTCAACGAGGGTACATTGATTGTCGTCGGTTACGGTCACCTGATAATTTCCCGCGGGCAGGTTTTCAATCGAGCCATCGGTCATGCCATTAGACCATTCGTAATCGTAGGGTGCTGTGCCTCCGGATATGTCCAATGCAATCATTCCCGAATTGTCCCCATTGCATAACACGCCCTGTACCATTGATGCCATGGCGAGCGCATCTGGCTCAGTGATGGTCACTTCTGCAGTCACTTCCGTACCATCGTCATCGGTAATGGTTACCACATATTCACCTGCAACAAGATCGGAGGCCTGAGCTGTGTTGTCTCCGCTTGACCAGTCATAGGAATAAGGCTCCACGCCACCGTTTACTGAGACTGATGCAGATCCATCTGCACCCCCATTGCAGGACACGTTGTTCTGACTTTCAATAACCGCCATGAGTGGTTGAGCACCAGCAGAAAGGGTAAATGATGTATTACCGGATCGGGGTCGATCACCACTGGAACTTCCATTACCATTGGTAATATTGCCGGCATAGTACATGGTAATGTTGGATCCATCAGGACCATCGGGAGCAGTCCAGTCAAAGGTCCAGCTGACCGTGCCGTTACTAAAGTTACGTGCTCCACGGTGCTCGATGTATTCCCGCCCGCCGGAAGAATTCGTACCCGTACCTGAGGAGGGATCAAAATCGCCGGCATTGGATGCATCGTCAAAAACTGATACCAACTGGAAACCTGCTCTCACCGGACTACCCAGGGTAGCCTCCACCGTCAAGGTCACTTCATAAGTTTCAGATGCTTCAACGACATCAGGAATTCCTGTGATATCAACCGTGCCATCAATGGCACTTGAAGGAGAGTGGCACCCGGTACAGAAGCTGTCGAAAGGGGCATTAGTCCGTCCGTTCGGTGGATTGCTTTGATTACTTACAAACACTATCCACATCGCATACAAGACGCACCATCCCAGTAATAGGCGATATTTGTTCTTCATTTAGCTGGAGGTTTCCCATATAAAAACTACAACAGGGTCAATTCACAACCAACAAATCACACCTCGATAGATCTGAAATGGAATATTTCTATTTTGATCAGGAACAATGGCAATCCGAACTGAGTAGACCCTACTTCAGGGAAGCGATCAAAGGGAGTAGTAAGGTTAGAAGGGAAACTTCTTGGGCACCTTTCTCAACAGGTTTTTGGAGATATCATATACGGTCGTTTCCTTGGTTCCGTGCTCTACGTCCTTGTATCGCCAAAGGGCGCGATCATCGGAGTTTTGCAACACAAAGGAGCCTTCGATTCGCCGTTCTGGTTGCAAAGTGCCATTAAGTAAGCCGGAAACATTTTCTGTATAGGCCACCATTTGATGTACTTCACCGGATATCACTGCGGTTACACCTAGATATTCCGTGAGATCTTCAACTGTTACTTCCTCCCCTGGTTTGACTTGCTCTTCTTTTTCCAGAAGAAGACGGTTTGTCTCATTATAATCCTGGATCATACTTTTTTCATAACCCAGTTCGTGAAGTTCACGCAGAAAATACCGGTAGAGATCTCTTTGCAGCCGGATTCCTTCCCGGCGTTCATCCTCTTTCATCTCCTCAATGGTCATACCCGGCTCTACATCCCTTACCAGCGTCTGTACACGAAAAGGCAAAATAGCAAAGCTCTTAGATGATTGATTACTCCAGGAAAACCCGGGTCTTTTAGTCCAATTGGAACATCCCGCAAGTATGACGCAAAGTAAAATGATAAGGGTTATGCGCATAATTTATTGAAGCAGATATGTAGGTTATAACGGAAATTCAATTTGCTGCTTAAAAAATAGTTAAAAAAAACATAAGGTGGACTGATGAGACCTCATTTTTTCACTCAAGTGTCATTTTCAAAACCTAAATGTGAAAAATATGGTATGAACCCCGGCGCAGAAATCGGGTACTGAATTTGTCACGACCAAATTTTTCCTTGAGATCCCCTACCTTTTCTTCCACAGCTTTCATATGTTCTTTTCGAGTGCTGGTATTGGCAGCCTGGGTACTGCTGTTAAACCAAAACCGGAAAGGTCTGTCGGGTAATGGACTGATACTATCTGTAGCCATGCTTCCGAGACGAGCTTCAACCAGGGCTTCGATAACTTGCGTATCAGGATTATGATGTGCTCCATTGCCACAAAAGATATAGTGATCTGCTGTGACCGTTTTACAAAATTTCTCGGTAATGTTTGCTCCTGCTCCGTGATGTTGGATTTTTAAGACATCCAGGTGTATACCGGTGTGATCATCAATGAGCCCGTGAGCTTTCAGGCCATCGAGGATTTCTTGGGATCCGGCATCACCGGTTAGGAGCACACGCTGGATGACACCATTGATATTCTCTTCTACCAGTAAGACCAGTGATGCAATGTTTGGGATACTGATGGTACCTTCTCCCAGGTCGGCAAATTCACCCGCCAGGCTAAATAAAGTGCGATGCAAGACCGCCTCTTCCGTCAATCCTAACTGACGGCCTTCTTCTTCTATCTGTGCTTTTATTTCATCTACCCTTTCCGTACTTCCTTCCAAAAACTCCTTCCATTCCTCTTTCAAATCCTCCAAATCCGCCAGGGTCGGACCAAGTACTTTGATTTCGAAGTTATTAAGATCAATACTTTCAGGCTGTTCTTTCCTATGCATCAACTTACCTCCATAGGGCTGATTCAGCGGAATATTATGAAGGTTTTCCCTGAGTCGGAGATTGAGTTCGACGGCTTCATTGACACCTGTTATCAAATTCTCCAGTTGATGAGTCAGGGGGCTCAAACTCTGATGTAAGAGAAAACTCTGTCCGGCAAGCACCAGCATGTCCTCAATAGGTTGATCCAGATCACCCACCATTTCACTGAAGGCATTGTGCCAGATTTGGTCAATCTGCGGTGGACGGTCAGGATAAGTAGATGGCCGGGGAAACTGGGGATTGGTCCCATGCTGAAAGTCATATACCTTCCATTTTACGACTTGCTCCGTAAGGGACAGAACACCGGAGATGTGGTCATTGTCGATGTGAGATACACAAACCAGATCCAGCTTAAGTCCATCCCGGTGCAATTCAGCTAAGGTGGGATAACAGTGTTCCATAAAACTTCCTTTCCGACCACCATCTACCAGGATTTGAGTTTCATCCTGACCTTCGATCAGAAGACAGTCACCGTCTGTGGCCTGGAATACTGTTAGTTTCATATATGTGAAATATCTTCCCTGATGTTCATATTAGCGGCCTCCCGGATACACGCCCCGGGATCAATAATGCCAAAACCTGCATCGTTCTTCCAATTGTAGTCAGATCCCGGAAGAGGGGTGGCGGTCCTTCGCATGATGCCTGCAATTTGAGCGCTGGTAAGTCCCGGCTGTACAGCCAGCATGAGAGCTGCAACACCGGCAACATAGGGCGAAGCCATACTGGATCCGGTCATTTCAACCCATTGATGTTCCTGCAAATCAAATCCATTGGCCGCCATTATATCCACTCCCGGAGCAAGGATCTCGGGCTTCTGTCTGCCATCTCGCGAAGGTCCCTGGCTACTGGTGTAGTGAACACATTCTCTAAACTCATCCAGGCTCCCCACCGTCAGGACCGTGCGTCCACATCCCAATGAAGTGACGGAAGAGTCGTCAATATTGCTATTTCTCGAAAAGAAGGATGGAAAGGCCCAACCTTCTTTTACTCCCAGCCGACCATATCTCCTGGGATCATCCCTTTCAATCCAGCCATGATAGGAGCCATTCCTGACTTCGAGGGCATGCAGTCTAACGGTCCATATCCCGGCTGTAACGCCACCTGTTCCCAATTCGGTCAGGGGTGGACTGAGAAAACAGGAAATATAGTTTTCACCATTAGCCGGAGCGTATCTTTCATTATAGATGCTGATAAAAGTGCCGTTGTCTAATTGCTTGTTTTCAATAAACTGGCCTGGATTGACCGGGCCAATCCATTCATGACTTTCCGGAGCTCTGATGGATATGGCAAATTTATCTTGCATTGAGTACCATATTTCAAGTTCATTTTCTGACAGGTCTGCCAGTCCTCCTCCAGCCACTATCCATTCAATATGCCGCGTTAATCCGGCAGCGGGCAATACACCACTGGTGTGAATTCTACCTCCCAGGAATCCAAGATCACCTGGTTTGGACGGGCTATCCTGACCTGCATTTCCGGCGGCGACACAAACACAGCGTCCTGATCTTGTAAAATTGCTATCTATCCATCTGCAAATGGCACTGGTCCCATCATGGGCATGACCATTGGTACCCAGACTAATATTGATAACTACAGGCATGCCAGCTCCTTCATTGGCACTTTGTGCCCTGGCCAGCACGTAATCTATAGCATGAGCCAGGCGGGTACTATCAAAGAAATTTCTCCTGCGATCAAGGTCCTCAGAAGCCAACGAAATCGATACACCCACCAGGGTTGTCTGCGATGCCACTCCGTATTTACCGGCAGCAATACTAGCCACATGAGTTGCATGAGAAGAACGAGCCATTTGGGATTGAGGTTCAAGTTCAGTGGCCTTCATCCCCATCTTTGGCGCTGCTGCAAGAGCACGATCCATATGGGACTTCAGAATTTCAGCACCATATCCAAAATCCTCCGGAGGTTGCCTTGTGATTCCTCCCTGATCCCAAATTGCCGAAAACCTGGAATGACCATCTTTGTCCAGAAAGTCCTGATGCGAAAAATCAAACCCCTGCACATCAATGATTCCTACCATCACGCCTTTACCAAATTGATGCTGATCGGACAGCTCTGGAAAATTTCGCCTGGTTTTCAACTTGGCGTCCCGGGAGGAATCCTTTACCACATTGAGATTAAAAGGGGGATTAAAAATGATGTTATCACCCATGGAGATCTCAGCGATGTTAATCTCCTCTGCCAGGGTTGGGATAAGATCCAGCGGTACCTCCGCTACAATGATGTCGCGATTTCGGGAGATACAGTAGGGTTGCACCTGGTAAGGAACTGACATACCGGCATCAATCAGGCGAATGAAAAGTGTAGCCAAAATGCCATGTGGCTTCTCACTGACATCTTCTTTTTTACCCCGATTTTTCTGAGTAGCAATATTTCCGGGATCTCGCAGGGGTTGATACCTAAGTAGACCCGGATCGGCTACCGCAATAGATGCACAACGTTCGGAGCGGTAGGTATTAACTTTGGCACTGCCGTTTAACACCATTCTCAGTTTGGGCTGTACCCTGCCATTCTTCAGTGCATCTGAGAAAAACCGTTCTTCCTTGGATTTGGCCAAAATTCAGGGGTTGATTGTTGAGGTTATAAGTTAGTTTAATTTGGGCAGTCGTCCCAAACCTCAACCCTTTATGAATAGTAATCCGGAAAGGTAACCTGCAGAACGGCTGCCGGCTGCCGGCTGCCGGCTGCCGGTGGTCAGTGTGTATTGTGTTCTGTCCTGATATAGGTTAACAGCAACGCCACTCAACATCTCAACCCGCGGCAAAGCCATATCGGGAAGGAAATGGCATTAGGCTTTGGGCATTGGGAAGTTGGGTTTTTGCTCCCTGCCCCCTCATGAAATAACTTGACAGTTCTTTCTAAACATCTCAACAACTAAACTGTCAGAATCACAGATGCACACTGATTGCCGGATTTCACGGATTTGCAGCCTGCTTTTTTTGGATCCTGTCCTTAAACAATCTTACACCGAGTCAAGTCCCGTGCGTCGGCCATTAAACCTTAAACCTGCACGAGACATAGTACGCAAACCCTAAAATAGTTGCACTTTTCTAACTACCCGATTTGATCCTGATTTTATTTCCACCAGATACAATCCCGTCGGTTGGTTCGATAACTGGATGGGAACACGTTGTTCCATACTGACACCGGGAACTGCATTATGATAAACTTTTTGTCCAAGGCTATTATACACCGAGATCTCAACAGCATTCTGCATTGTGCCTGGCAAATCAATGTTAAAGAAACCCTGATTCGGGTTAGGGAAGATCTGTACATCATAAGCCTTCGTTGTTGTGCTTTCACGGTTGTTTTCATTGTTCTGGACCGCTACATCGTGTAATGAGGCAGGTAAAACATGATCCCGACCGTCCCTGGTAAGGGTTGCCGGAATCGGAGCCGGGCAATAAACGATGTCATCAATGGCACCCGATCCTTTGAATTTGATCTCCATACGATGCACCCCGGATGTGTTTATGTCAATCGTATAGACAGAATTATCACCTAAAGGACCGAGTGGAATCGTTTCCAGCTTTTTATTGGTGAGTCCCCAGAGTTCAATCTTGCTTCCCTCGTTTTCCACATCGATTACCTTCAATGATTTGATTTCGACCTCCCTGGTAAATTCAAAATAGATGCGACCACCATTTGCTTCATCATTTGGTTGATCGATGTACCCATCACGGTCCCGGTCAACCGTGTTTTCGGCAATGATCAAAACCTTGTCCTGGGCCGTGTTGTTTTCTCCTTTCTCACCCTTCTTGCCACCTTTACCTTTTCCCGGACCACCGTAATCTTCATGGGGAGTTCCCAGGTCAGCATCATAGGATGGTGGATCCCCTGAGGGAAAGATACAGGCCACATCAGTTCCTTTCTTATCACTCTTTACCGATATTTTTACGATCTGCAGTTGATCTTCCATGATTTCACCGGAAGTAAATTCGTTAAAGTCAATGATTTGACAAGGTGTTTTTTCAACCTGAACAAAGGTTTCGGCATAAGCAGAGCAGCCGTTTTCAAAAACACAAGTAAGCCCGAGTAGACGCTGGGCACTACCACCACAGATCGTGATGTAATCTGTGTCATCACCCGTACTCCAATGATAAGATTTCACCCGGGCATTGACCGATGGTAACAGATCCATGCAATCTCCTTCCTTAAGATAGACGGTATCCGGCAACATGACCGTATTCCTGCTTGAATACGATTCCAGTAGGTATTGACCTGTATCATTGCCACTCTTATCACCTGCCAGTAGCAGATAAGTACCATTCTCTGAAAAGACACCTTCCAGCTTTGCTTTGGTTGACGCAAAATGCTCCGCAACCATGGTGCCGTCCGGTCCATACAATCTTAAATAAGGTTCAACAGGGCCGGCCAGATCGGTCATACTAAAGGACCATGGTTCATTCTCTACACCACTAATCATGTATGAACGCAATTGAGCCAGTGAATAAAGCTCATGTTCAAACTTATTCTCCCGTTCACACACCAGTTCTTCAGCACATCCATTACCCAGGATGGTTTCGAAATGCATACCGATTTGGCCATAGTCATTTCCATGTTTATCCTGTACCACGATCAGGTATTCTGCGTCTTCCTCACTAAACATCAGAGTTCCGACCATTTTGTCCGATCCGGTTTCCGTGATTTTCATCTTTCCCGTTTCATCAAAAATTTCGAATGATATTTCCAGTGAAGGATTCGAAGACCGCATTTGTAAAATTCCGGTTTCCCCTGCTTTCATGGAAAGTTTGTATGGTAATCGGGCTGCCAGGCTGCTAACTTCAGTACTTTCGGTATCCCCACATCCAACTTCCGGAAAACATTCCATTCGGTTAAGAGCATGCAAAGAAAACCCGAAAAGATCCGCATCGTTCCCTCCTTTGTCATGGGCGAACACATGAAAATTTCCCGTATAGGGCAGTTCAAGTGTTTGTTGGGCCATCCTCCCATTACGCTTTGAAGTAGCCAGCAGTTCACCTTTTACGCTATAGACATAAAACTGAGGTTCCAGATGTACTTTATGGCCTCGCATCTGCATATACATTTTATCACCTTCTTCACCTTGAAAATGATATAGTTGTACTGCTGCTGTTTGTTTCAATTGCAATGATTAACAATACCATCCGATTAGCTTTATATTCTAAACGATTCACAATCAAGACGATGCAATTGGTTGGAGCTACAAGTAAATACATCCGAAGGCCGTTTTTATTTCAAGCTTTTTTGCAAGGATTGATTTCTGCAATTATTGGTTTAGGTTTATTAGTGACATTATTTTACGCTTTAAATAATGTACTCAAATCTATTACTATTGAGTATAACCTTATAAACTTTATCATTTTAGCGAGCAGCATCATTTTTCTTGGAGTTATTATCACAATAATTTCAACAAGAATTGCGTTAAATCGTTTTCTGAAAATGAAATTAGATGATTTATATTAAAACATTATAAAATTAAAAATGGAAAACAACGAAAAAGAATTTGCATTTAGGCCAGAGAATTACAAGTTACTTTTAATCGGTTTAGGAATTAATATTCTTGGATTTATTCTAATGATTGGTGGAGGAACTGATGATCCTAACAAATTTGATGGTGATGCATTGTTCAGCGACACAAGAATTACTATTGCACCTATGTTAATCATAGCAGGATATTTA
>JAUILF010000222.1 GCA_030433135.1 Bacteroidia bacterium
TGGCATTTGGCTCATTCCGGGATCCGTTTTTGAACAAGATAAAGATGAAATATACAACACTGCCACAGTCATTAACCCTAAAGGAGATATCGTAACTCGCTACAGAAAAATGTTTCCCTTTTACCCATATGAGGTGGGTGTCACTCCCGGAGATCAGTTTTGTGTCTTTGATGTTCCCGAAGTCGGTAAATTTGGAATCTCCATTTGTTACGACATGTGGTTTCCCGAAACTATCAGGACACTTGCCGTAATGGGTGCAGAGGTCATCTTACACCCCACCATGACCGGTACCATCGATCGCAATACTGAGTTATCCATCGTGAGGGCCATGGCTACCGTCAATCAATGTTTTTTCGTTGATATTAATGGTCTCGATACCGGAGGAAGTGGTCGGTCCATCATCTGCGGTCCTGATGGCAGGGTAGCTTACCAGGCAGAAGGCAATGAAGAAATTATTCCTATTGAATTAAATATTGAACAGGTACGACGTAGTCGGGAATTTGGTGTTCTACGACTTGGTCAACCGCTAAAGAGTTTTCGTGACCATATTGGTCAATTTAACATCTATCAACCAGGTGCAAAATTGGATTATCTTAATTCTCTTGGGCCCCTGATCAAACCAACCCGCCTGGATAGATTGTCTACATTAAAGATGAAGGAGAATGAGCTAAATCCTCCATTCACTCCAGTTGGATACAAAGGTGATAAAGAGACCTAAGCCAGTAAAAACAAGCCTACTAAGGAAGATACCTTAGCTTTCTCCTTGTATTAAATCAGACCTCAATCTCTCGGTAGGAGCTAGAGACCTGATCATCACAGCACCCTGCAAGGTTCTATACACCAGAAGAGGTACAGGGCATACCGCTCAAAAATCAAGGTTTTTAAGCATGTATGAAATCTATTCTATATAACCACATCAAATGACAAAAGTAAATACGAAAATCAAGAGTACCAGATATTATAATATAGGACAACTTCGGATCGAATACTGGAACAATTTGAAGAACTCCACTTCTATTCTTTCCCGCATGTCAAGCGACACTAAAGGATTGGAGAAGCAGATTGAGAACGTGGAAAATCTCCTGCAAGATCTTTACGGAGTGGAGCGATTTTTCGCCTTTCCCGGTCTGTATCGACTAAAAGAATATCAAAATGCCCTGATGCTCAAAGAATATAATTCATTGGCACGTCAGGTCGCAGATACAGCCAGGCAATTGGTGAGTGACAGCTATCGGAGTCAGCCGGACCTTTGGCATGACGATCTATCATCGGATGATATTGAAGACCGGGATCAACATGAAAGTCAAATAAAGCATGACTTTGAGGTTTTGTTTGTCGAAGCCATGAACACAGAAGAGGAAAAACTATTTAAATCAAAATTGAGAGATGTAAGGGGTAATAATGAAAAATTCAGCTATGATTATATTATTCAAAAATCTTTTCAAGAAGCCCTGATTGCTCTCCAGTTCAATCACAATATTCAGGCAGTTGTCATAAGGTATGCTCCTCCTTTCCAGGCCAAAAAAGTTCCAGAAGTCATCAAACCCTATGTCGACAACATTCTGGATATGGATATTGGTCCTCATTCTGAGGAGGATCTGGGTCCGGTGCTGGGAAGATGGATAAAGAGATTCAGACCCGAACTTGATGCCTACTATGTAACAGATACTTCTCTGGGTGAACTAAAAGACAGCACCTTAAAAAGTTTCCGTAGAATTTTTTACCGAAAAGAAGATGTACAGGAACTCCACCTCTCCATTCTAAGGGGGGTCTCCGAACGATATGAGACTCCTTTTTTCTCCGCTCTCCGGGAATATAGTCGCAAACCAACCGGAATTTTTCATGCAATGCCTATCTCCCGAGGAAACTCAGTTTTTAAGTCACGATGGATTAAAGACTTTGGGGACTTCTATGGACGAAATATGTTTCTGGCTGAAACTTCTGCAACCACCGGCGGATTAGACTCACTCTTGCAACCCACCGGCCCACTTAAAAAGGCTCAGCAAAAGGCCGGTGATGCATATGGATCACAGCAAACTTTTTTCGTAACAAACGGTACTTCCACAGCAAATAAGATTGTGCTGCAATCTTTAATCACTCCTGAGGACATTGTTTTGATTGATCGCGACTGTCACAAATCACATCACTATGGTTTGGTGTTGTCCGGTGGTTTTCCCGTATACCTCGACTCCTATCCCATCGAGAAATATTCGATGTACGGAGCGGTTCCACTTCAGCAAATCAAGGATAAATTATTGCGCCTAAAAGAAGCGGGCAAATTAGAGAAAGTAAAAATGCTCCTGCTCACCAATTGCACTTTCGATGGCATGGTATACAATGTGGAAAAAGTCATGCAGGAAATACTGGCTATCAAACCTGATATGATCTTTCTCTGGGATGAGGCCTGGTTTGCATTTGCCGGCTTTAACTATATCTACAAGCAACGGACCGGCATGTATGTGGCAAAAAAGTTACATCAGAAATATCAAAGCAGAGTATATCGTGAGGAATACAATCATCATCTACAAAATCTCAAAAAAGGTGAGGATCCAACCCTTCCGGACCCGGACCGGGTAAGGATCAGAGTGTATTCAACTCAAAGTACTCATAAAACATTAAGCAGTTTCCGACAGGGCTCCATGATACACATTTGGGATGAAGACTTCCGTCGAAAAGCTGAAAACACATTCATGGAGGACTACATGACTCACACTTCCACCTCCCCCAATTATCAGATGCTTGCCTCTCTCGACGTAGGTCGCAGGCAAGTCCAATTTGAAGGTTCTGAATTAGTTGAACGCAGTATCGAAATGGCGATGATCCTGAGAGCCCGGATCAACGACAACCCTCAATTAAATAAATACTTTGATGTACTCACTGTTCATGATTTCATTCCCGATGTGTATCGCCAGACATCCCTGAAGGAATACTATGATCCTGAAACCGGATGGAATAGAATAGAGGATAGCTGGCTGAAAGATGAATTTGCCCTTGATCCAACCAAGATCACCTTGCATATTGGGCGAACTGGTCTTGATGGCGACACTTTCAAAAATCGCTATTTAATGGATAAGTTTAACATCCAGATCAATAAGACATCACGAAATACTGTCTTATTTCTCACCAACATCGGCACAACAAATGGCAGCGTCACCTATCTCACCAACGCCCTACTTAAAATCGCTGATGAACTCGACAACCAGGTAGCAGCGCTAAATGAAAAAGAAAAGAACATTCATGAGAAAAGAATTCATTCGCTGACCGTCGAAGTGCCGCCACTACCAGATTTCAGCCACTTTCATGCCTTTTTCCAACCAACACCCGGCTTGCCAGGTGGTGACATTCGTTCGGCTTTCTTTATGGCCTACAATGAGAATAACTATGAATACATTCCACTTTCCGAATGCCTGCCCCTGATGAGGGAAGGAAGGGATCTGGTGGCCTCATCCTTTGTCATCCCCTATCCTCCTGGTTTTCCAGTGCTTGTTCCCGGACAGGTCGTAAGTGAAGAAATTATTCAGTTTCTGTTAGCCCTTGATGTATCTGAAATACATGGATATCGAGCTGACCTCGGACTAAGGGTATTTACCGAAGAAATATTGCAAACAAGAGAACCAAAGAAAAAGATTGACTCAAGAAGAACCCGAAAAACAAAGAATAGTAAAACATCAGTAAACGCATAAAATAATTAACATGACCACCAAGAGTAACAATTCTACGACCCTGCAGGGAATACCCGACATCAGAAGATTCTTTTATAAAAATGAAGTGCCCATCTATTTCATCAGTGCAACAAACTTTAACCTGCTTGGTGCAGATGAGTGGATAAAAGGATTTAAATTTATCAGCTACATAGAATGCTTTGACGGTCAACATCCAAATGTTTTCTCACCTAGTGAGGAAATCCCCCATGATGAATTTGAAAGCATTGAGGACATCAATAACTACCTGTTGAACCACCCAGAGGTACAGGACTACCTGAAAGTAAAAACTAAAAGAAACTCTGCAGGAAAAGCACTATTCCTCATGTTTGACCAGGAGACCGAAAAACTGGCCAAGAAACTTGGTCTGGAAATCATGTTTCCCACGGCAGAAATGCGCAATTTTCTGGATAATAAAGTAAATACCAATCGAATAGCGGAAAAGGCAGGAGTAGCTTGCGTACCCTATGTCCTATCGGAAGTCAAGGATTATAAACACCTGCAATCTATCTCCAAAAAACTGGGAAAAGACCTGGTCATACAGACTCCATTTGGAGACTCGGGCCATACCACCTTTTTTATTTCATCTGAAAATGATTTCAAAAAGCATGAAGATGAAATCATTAAGGAAAAGGAGGTAAAAATTATGAAAAGGATCAATTGCCGGGGCTCAGCCATCGAAGCCTGTGTAACCAGACATGGGACTATTGTGGCTCCATTGATGACGGAATTGGTAGGCTTCAAAGAATTAACTCCCTATAAAGGTGGATGGTGTGGTAATGAAATATATCCCGATGCATTCACTCCTGAGCTGCGAAAAAAAGCCAGAAAATACACTCAAATGTTTGGAGATCAACTCCGCAAAGAAGGTTACAAGGGCTATTTTGAGCTCGATTTCCTCATTGATCAGGACAATGGAGAAATATATCTGGGCGAATTAAATCCTAGAATTACCGGAGCAAGTTCAATTACGAATCATGCCGTATTTGCCCTGGCAGATGCACCCCTTTTCGTCTTTCATATTCTGGAATATATGAATCAGGAATACGAATTGGATGTTAATAAAATTAATGATCGATGGGCAAAACAAGAAAACATTGATGAATGGAGCCAGATCATCATAAAGCATACTAAAGACACTATTGAATTTATTGATGAAGCACCTCAATCCGGGATTTGGAAAATGTTCGATAATGGTCATATTAAATTCGATCGAATGGACACCCATCGCCGTGCTGTCGAAAGCGAGAAGGAAGCATTTTTTCTACGCATTTCCGGACAGGGAGACTACCTATACGAAGGTGCCGACCTGGGGATACTGGTAGCAAGGGGTAGGATGATGACTAATGATTTCAAGCTTACGAAAAGAGCTAAAGAATGGATCAAGGCTATTCGCTCTAAATACAGCTCACAACTAATTGAGGATCACGACGAGGTACCGGCATTGGCAGGCAGCTTAACCAAATAACTATAACATTAATGAAATTTGAAAGTATAAACCCATTTGACGGAAAGATCGTTGGTCAGCATCAGGCTCATTCCCAGGAAGAGGTCGACAAGATGTTGCAAAATTCACAGCAAGCCTTTATCGCATGGTCAGATCTTCCACTCTCGAGACGAGCTGATCACATGAAACGTGCTGGGGCTGTTCTACGTGACAACCTGGAGGAATACGCCAGGATGATCACCACCGAAATGGGAAAACCCATTAGTGAATCAAGATCGGAAATCAAAAAATGTGCATGGGTCTGTGATTATTATTCAGAGCACGCTTCTGAATTTCTAAATAGTCAGATGATCGAAACAGACGGTCAGACCAGTTTTGTACGCCACGATCCTTTAGGCAGCATATTAGCCATCATGCCCTGGAATTTTCCTTTTTGGCAGGTGTTTCGTTTTGCAGCTCCCACGCTCACTGCCGGCAATACAGCCTTGCTGAAGCACGCCGCCAACGTCTTTGGCTGTGCAAAACAAATAGAAGATGTTTTTAACAAAGCAGGATTCCCTCAAGGAGTGTTTCAGAGCCTAATGATACATCATGACAAGACGGAACCCATTATGGCTAATGATATTGTCAAGGCGGTTACACTGACCGGAAGTGAAAGAGCTGGAAAAGCCGTAGCGGAGGTGTCGGGAAAGTATCTTAAGAAGACGGTGCTCGAACTGGGAGGAAATAATGCATTTATTGTCTGGAAAGATGCAGATATCGACCAGACTGTTGAGACGGCCATTACGGCCAGAATGCTAAATGGGGGTCAGAGTTGTATTGCGGCTAAAAGGTTCATCCTGGTAAAAGACATCTATCAGGAATTCGTAGATAAATTTACTGAAGCTGCTTCTCAATTAAGGACGGGAGATCCGATGCAAAAAAGCACAAAGCTAGGTCCATTAGCCCGAAAAGATTTGGCCGACTCCCTGCATGAGCAAGTCGAAAGGTCAGTAAAGGCCGGGGCTACGTTACTTTTAGGGGGTGAACAATCAGGTTGCTTTTATCACCCTACTGTGTTGGGAAATGTGAAACCTGGAATGCCAGCTTTTGACGAAGAAACTTTTGGGCCGGTTGCAGCGATGATCGAGGCAAGGGATGAAGAGCATGCGTTTGAGCTCTCTGAGAACTCAAAGTATGGTTTGGGAGTCAGCGTTTGCACCCGCGATGTGGATAGAGCCATGAGGGCAGCATCCTCGGTAAGTGATGGCGCATACTTTGTAAATGAACTGGTCAAATCTGATCCCCGATTGCCATTCGGTGGAACCAAAAACTCCGGATACGGAAGAGAACTGGCTAAAGACGGCATGATGGAATTTATTAACCGTAAAACCGTTTATGTAGCCTAGGTCTAGTGCTCTGGCACATAAATCATTATAGTCATTCGGTTTTTTTTCAGGCATGTCTTCGTTACTTACGGTCACGGAGCTGAGGCTATCCCCAAGATGACATTTGGTCTTCTTTATTTGGCACAGCTGAATCAAAGCGAGAGTCAGGTGATATACCTTGTTAAAATCCGTTAACTCTTTTCCCCTTCAACTTTTCAATTCCTATCTTAACGCCCGGACTCCAACTGCCATTTTGTGTCCAAATCAGTCAAAGGGTGGCTGGTCGTTACTAATTGCAAAGCACCAGAATGATAAAAATGATTTCGATGGCAACAGTAGTGCTGTTGACATTCGCTTATAACTTGCCCATTGAGGAAGTAAGTCAGGATGATAAACTAAAAGTCCTGATCATCGACGGACAGAACAATCACTATGTCTGGCCCAAAACGACTATGATGATGAGGGATTATCTAACCCAGACGGGACTCTTTGATGTGCATATTCACCGTATGGACTCGGTTTGGCTGGGCACCAAGTACAATAAATCGCGGCCAGAGGCATACACTTACTTTATTGACACCTATCCTCTGGATTCAACGGCTTATGTCAAATCAAACCGACCGATTAGGACTTCTCGATTTTCTATCGATTTCGAAGAGTATGATGTAGTCGTATCCAATTTGGGTGCTGCATCTCCGCATTGGCCCGAAGCAACCAAAGCCAGTTTTGAAAAATACATGGAGGATGGCGGTGGATTGGTCATCGTTCATGCTGCCAATAATGTGTGGGGTGATTGGCCGGCTTTCGATCGTATGATCGGTCTGGGTGCCTGGGGAGGCCGCGACAGTACCTCCGGTCCTTACGTATACTATAATGATGCAGGTGAACTTGAAAAAGATCATTCAGCGGGCAGGTGTGGCTCCCATGGTCCGGAGTTTGAATATGTGATCACATCGCGCGCACCCCAACATCCGGTGATGAAGGGATTGCCGGAAAAGTGGCTGCATACTCAGGACGAATTGTACGAAAAGATGAGAGGACCCTTTGAGCAAGCTACAATCCTTGCCACTGCTTATTCTGATGTAGAAGGAAATGCACCTCCCTGGAATCCCGAAGTAAAGGGGATGGGGCAACATGTGCCCACCCTGATGGCGATCGAGTTTGGCCAGGGCCGTATATTTCATACCACCCTGGGGCACTTTGACTATTCCATGGAATGCGTTGGTTTTATCACAACCCTGCAGAGAGGAGCTGAGTGGGCTGCGACTGGCGAAGTAACGCAGGACATTCCGGAGGATTTTCCTTCCGAAGGGCAAACGGCTTCACGCACATGGCAATAGTTTCCGCTGCTCGATCGGGAAGCGAGCCTTCACAAATAAAATCTGATCGATCAATTTACAAGATGAATTCATTCACTCGATTCTTGGACCGATTTTACTTCAGTCTTATCCTCTCTGGTCTGTTGCTTTCCAGTTGCAATTCGGTTGAAAATGAACCCTGGACGGTCGTAAGTCTTCCCCCGAATGCCGACACATCCATGGCGTACTGGAAAGGTATCGACCTCGAACCCAAGCCACCGGTGAAACCGCTGTCTGTTGATGAACAAGCCCGGCTATTTCTTCTACCGGATGGCTATTCCATGGAAGGAGTACTTTCTGATCCTATGATCGAACAACCCGGTGCCATTACTTTTGATGGCAATGGCCGCATGTATGTGCTTGAACTGCGTAGTTATATGCTGAACCTGGAGTCTGAGGGCACTCTGGAACCCATAAGTGTGATTTCGCGCTGGGAAGACAAGGACAACGATGGAACTTTCGAAACAGGAGGTGCTTTTGTGGAAAATCTGATCTTTCCCCGATTTGTGTTGCCCATCGGTCCAAATACGATTCTCACGATGGAATCCAACCAGGACGAGGTGTATGCCTATACGGATACCGATGGAGATGGTAAAGCTGATAAGAAAGAGCTCTTTACTGACCATTTTGGACGGGCTGGTAATGTAGAACACCAACAGGGCTTTCTCTACTGGGGAATGGACAACTGGCTCTACAGTACGGTCAATCCTTTTCGGGTACGTTGGACACCCCATGGCGTTTTACGTGAGCCCACCGCATCCAATCACGCTCAATGGGGTGTAACCCATGATGACGATGGCAAATTATGGTTCCAGGGTGGTTCCAATGGCTTGCCGTCCTACTTTCAGTTTCCGGTCCATTATGGAGATTACATCGTAAAAGACAATTTTGCAGAGGGGTTTGACGTACCCTGGGGAGCGGATCTGAATGGAATTGCCGATATGCAGGGAGGAATGCAAGCAGTGCGCATGCCCGAAGGGACGCTCAACCGCGTTACGGGAGCAGCCGGTAATGATATTTTTCGCGGAGACCGTTTGCCGAAAGAACTTCGGGGCGAGTACTTTTACGGTGAGCCGGTGGCCAGGATCGTTCGACAAATCCACCCGGAAGTTCGTGAGGGTTTAACACTCCTTCACAATGTATATCAGGATCAACAATCAGAATTTATGCGATCCACTGATCCGCTGTTCCGACCGGTAGATATGACCACGGGTCCCGATGGTACACTCTACATCACGGATATGTATCACGGTATTATTCAGGAGGGAGAGTGGGCCGGAGAAGGTTCTTATTTACGGGTAAAGATCCAGCAGTATCAGCTTGACAAAGTAGTAGGACTGGGCAGGATCTGGCGCCTGACCCATAGTGATTTTGAGCGTGACAAGACTCAGCCCCGCATGTATGAGGAGACGTCTGAAGAACTGCTTGCTCATCTGAATCACCCTAATGGATGGTGGCGTGATATGGCCCAACAGGTATTGGTTCAACGCCGGGATACTTCCATAGCTCCACAACTGGAAACTATCGTGAAAAGCAGTGACAATCTGCTGGCTCGATTTCATGCACTATGGGTATTGGAGGGCATTGGTTCACTACCGGTTTCTCTCATCCGGGATCTGCTTCATGATCCTAATCCCAGGATGCGCAAAATGGCTCTGTGGGCCGGTGAAAGCTTGTATAAAGCAGGAGAAACGGCCCTGGCTGCCGATTATCTGGATATGATGAAGGACTCCGTGGAAGAAGTGCGAATGAGGGCACTGATGACGGGACGTCTACTAAAGATCGAAGGTACAGAAGCCCTCGCAGTAAAAGACTCCACATCGCAGCATGCAGGTCTCCGGCTGGTGGCAAAACAGGTCATTGACCCACCTCAGGTAAGTTCTTTTTTCGGGCGCAGCAATCCGAATTTCAATGAGGAAGAGCAAGCTTTGGTCAATAACGGAGCAGAGATATTTAGTTCGCTCTGTGCCACCTGCCATGGTATTCTGGGGGGAGGTACGCCGGCAGGAGAAGGACAACTGATGGCTCCTTCTTTCATTGGTTCGGATCGGGTACAGGCACATCCCAACTACTTTATCAAGACTATGCTTCACGGTATGGTGGGTGAGATTGAAGGGCGATCTTACACGGGCGTGTTTATGACACCGATGGCTAATCAGTCCGACCAATGGATAGCTTCTGTGGCCTCTTTTGTGCGTGCTAATTTTGAGAATGACGCT
>JAUILF010000223.1 GCA_030433135.1 Bacteroidia bacterium
TTCATGATGGCGCCAATTCAGCAGGCAGGTTTTGACTCATTTCTGGCAGAAGGACCACCTGTGTTGGTGCAAAGGGTGATCAATTTCCTTGTTGTACCGGTGGCTCGCTTAATGGGCTATCGAAGCTATTATGAGGAGTATGGGGACATGGTATACCATAGTAACAAGTAACTGTTACTTTTATACGGTTCGACATGTGGTTTCGGTGGAAGGATCTATCTCAATTGTTGATTTGAGGGTTTTTCTAGCCCGGTCCCTATCAGTGGATTTCGGTATGAGAATCATCTGGTTTATAGTGGCTTAAAACCCGGATATGACATAGTGGTTGTTTTTACATTTTTGACCAGTTGGAGAGGTATGACAAAACGTATGTCCTGAGCTAAGGAATTTAATGGTCTGTAGTCCTCTCGTTTTGCAAAAATAATGGTAGAAAATACACCACCAGGGATTGGAATCAAACTCTTAAAAAGGATAGCATTACTGGAGGATTTATCATAGCCCACTAAATATGGCCAGGAACCAAAAATGAATGGTTTAATACAATCCTGAATTTCAAAGTGTATCTTTCCTGTTGAAAATCAACAGCTATGAGATTAATGATTGTGCTTCTGATCCTGATGCATGGAATGGTAAGTGCTCAGGACAGGCCGGAGCTTTTCTATCGGGAAGATTTTAAGGAAACGGAAGCTGAGATCCCCATTACCCAGGAACACATTGCCAATCCTGAAGTGGAAATGACACTATATGGGCCTGGGTCGGATGTGGTCAAAAAGAGCCATCACGATAAGCCGGCCGATGATCCCTATTATGTATGGTCGGGGTTGTGTGAGGGGAATTGGGCGGTGACGTTGAAGCACAGGTCCAAAAATGTTGACTTATCGGGCCAGGGCAAGATCCGCTGGCGATCCAAACAATCCGGGTTTAGGCATTTGTACCTGGTGCTCAAGCTGGGAGATGGGAGTTGGATAATAGCTGATCCCGATGATGGCCCGTCGAAGGACTGGAGGATACAGGAGATTAATTTGTCAGATCTCACCTGGTTGGGACTGAATATCGAAACGGTGGTGGAAACAAGGCCGGTAGAAAATCCGGATCTGTCCAATGTACAGGAAATCGGCTGGACCGATCTGATGCGGGGTGGGGGCACACCTGCCAGTTCCAGGGTAGACTGGATCGAGGTGGATGGATTTTCCGTGGCAAGGTAGTTGGTTATCTGCCATTGGAAGCCAGTCGTCGATCAAAAAATGAACATCGAACAGGCTTGCCAGCCTCTGGCTGGGATTAACGAATGCCGATTTGAGAAGTTTTAAGTGGCTAAGTAGCTAACAGGCTCCATGCAGTCAGAATTAGGATGAGTAGGATGTGTTGGATGATAGTGAGTCTTCAATTTTCATTGTAACACATTGATATACAGTTACATGTCCCCTTGAGGGGGCAAGGGGGTGGAATCTGATACTTTTTTTTTAAAAAAATTCTATCCCAAATAGCCAGGATCTTGAACACGATTTAATGATGCCAGGATACACACGATGGGGTCCAATTGCTAAAAAGAACACCAAATAAGGATTAACGAACGCTGATTTTGGAAGTTTTAACTGATTGAGTGACCAATTTGCAAGCAAGGAGCATTAATCAGACAACCAGAAAACTTACTCAAAATGATCATAGCAATTACGGGAGCTTCAGGTGTTGGCAAAACAACGGTCGTAGATGCCATCGGTTCTGGTCCCGAGGAAAACCCTAAAACCTTTCATCTTGATGATGTTGATATGCCCGATTGGTCAAGCCTTGAAGATGCCAGGGAGTGGCAGCGGGAAACCACCCTGAAATGGGTGGAAAGGCTGGTCAACATTGTAAGAAATGAGAAAGTAGATATTGTCTTTGAAGGATCATCGGAAATTGAGTTCCTTAGAGAAGGGTTTCATCAGCATAGATTTACTGATTATGAAATCATCCTGTTTGATTGCAATCCACAGACCATGAAAAGTCGACTCACGGAAAGAGGCCAACCGGATCTCTATCATGCTGATATGCTCAATTGGTTGAAGAAACTAAGATTGGATGCTATGAGAGAGGGTATTCAGATTGTAGAAACCGATCATAAAACAATTGATGAAATTGCCGATATTATTACCGATCTCATCTCAAAGGACGAGGTCTGACATGGAATTTGCATGACTGCTGTGTTATAGGGGTATCTCATTTTACTTCTGACGTAGTAAATTCTGATCAAAATCAAGCAAGGCGAAACCGTAGAAAAGAACTGATTATAAGACAACCGCCATAGCAGATGCTTTATATAATGGGAATTGGCATAGCTTTCTTTCTCGGATCTGAACGCCAATGGAGATGTTTTAGGATTGAATTTTCGGGAGCTATGTCGATTGTATTGTGCCAGATTTCCTGGATATGGAGGAAAATCTGCTCGTTCTTAAATTGCGGGGTGGCAGCGGTGGCAGAATCATGGAAGGGAAAGGACGATATTCTAAAGGGAGTACCACACACACTCACCTACAGAGATCCTCCCAGCATATCGAATATCATTAACTTCGGTGATCAGTGAATTGGCACCCAAATGATGGCCCCAAATGACAAAATGAAAACGTCAATCAATACAGTATGAAAATTTCCCACAGTCTCAATAGTTTTATTTGGTTGTTTGTCACTCTATTGGCTTGTAACGCATAGGCAAGCCGTTAGACATATTAAAGTAGAATCTGAAATATAAAATGAAAGTTATAGTAATTGGTGGTACGGGTCATATTGGAACCTATTTGGTTCCAAAGCTCGTTGAGGCAG
The DNA here is from genome assembly GCA_030433135.1 of Bacteroidia bacterium. Lineage (GTDB taxonomy): Bacteria > Bacteroidota > Bacteroidia > Chitinophagales > Saprospiraceae > JABDMH01. Next base: position 2,800 of record JAUILF010000223.1, read on the forward strand.
GTCATGACGTTGTCTGTATAAGCCGCCGACAAGCTAAACCATATATTAATCACGAGACTTGGAAATCAATTGAGCATGTGACCATTGATCGAACGAAATCTGAAGAAAACGGTGATTTCGCTTCTCAAATTGCCTCGCTTAATGGAGACATAATTATTGATTTAATTTGCTTTACACCGGGAAGTGCCCAGGCACTTGTAGAAGCACTCAGTGACAGAGTACAACATTTCCTGCATTGTGGCACCATGTGGGTTCATGGTCACAGTGTACAAGTACCAACTACCGAAGACCTAAAGAGAAATCCTTTTGGTTCATATGGAATTAACAAGGCAAACATCGAAGCATATCTACACTCTTTTCATCAGGAATGTGGTTTTCCAGTTACTATTTTACATCCTGGCCATATTACGGGACCTGGATGGTTACCAATTAACCCGGTTGGAAACCTCAATCCGGAAATTTTCATAAGACTGGCTCAAGGAGAAGAAATAAATTTGCCAAACCTTGGAATGGAAACAGTTCATCATGTCCATGCTGATGATGTTGCGCAAGCCTTCATCAAAGCAATTGAAAACAGGCAAGATTCCATAGGTGAAAGTTTTCATGTAGTTTCTGAACAGGCACTAACCCTTAGAGGCTATGCAGCAGAAATGGCAAGGTGGTTTGGACAGGAACCAAAACTAAAGTTCTTACCTTGGAAGGAATGGCAGAAGAACGTTAGTAGAAGAGATAAGGAATTAACCTGGGATCATATAGCACACAGCCCTTGTGGAAGCATCTCAAAAGCAAGAACATTATTAAATTATCAACCGAAATACAGTTCATTGCAAGCTGTTCAGGAGGCAATCGTACACTATTTCGAAAGGGAGGGAATAAAAATCTACCGCTAGTAATATTCTATGGCTTGTGGCAAGTGAACAGCTACATTTGCGATTTTTCCCTTTAGCTAAATTTCGTACCAGGCAGAGAGGAAAGGTGCTTTGAGAACGGCACATGTATAGACGGACCGGTGATGATATCCGCACTCAAAGCATCGGGTTCAAGAGGAAAAGGTTAGCATTCCGCAACTGGAGAGATGTGTATGAATGTGGGGTGATTAGCCTGAGGTTCTCGGATCTGGCAAAGCCCTTGGAGCGCACGAGAATCGAACAGCGGGTGAGTCCTATAGTGATCTTCTTCCAAATTGTTTGTACTTTGTTAGGAAATCTGTAGATAGTGCACCAATGGCCAGATAACTTTGTAAATAAGTTATTGAGGGGTTGAAAAGAAATCCAGTCTTCGCTAAATTGGACTTATTGCTTGGAGATGCCGACAGGAAAAGAACTAATATCGAACATTAAAGTCAGCTCCTAGAAAGGTATTTACGATCTCGAAAAGGAGGCTCACCTGTTTGAGAAAAACGAATGGACGTGGAATGATTTAGATATTTTGACTTCATCGTTCGATTCATTGATGAAGAATGCAGGTTAGAAGACATAATTAGCTATTCTTCTGTATCAAAATTTCAAATTGAAAAGTGACCCTGGTTAGGAGTAGAGAAGTGAGCGATTCGAACCAAATTACAACAGTGATATATGTGAGATCAGTTCTTTGCTATGACACAGACTTATTCCTATGAATTTAACACGTATGAAGCCATATATTTCAATAATGATGGTATTTCTATTGAGTTCCTGCAATTTTGAAAAACCATCTCATGGTGAAAGAGACCAGAGTTTGAATTTCATAAGCAATCTGGAAAATCCAGTGATAGTTCCTTATGAAAGTGTCAATGGATTAATTGTCATCAAGTTGCAGATAAACAAATCAGGACCCCTCAACTTTATTTTGGACACGGGCTCACCTATCACGTGTATTTTTGAATCCGATAGAAATTCTGGATTTAAAGATCCTTTTGGAGATAGGGATGATATCACCACTTTTACAAAAGCAATGATGAAAACCCCCATTGAATTTATCGATGGACTACAAGTCAAAATAGGAGATTCCATTCTTATGGAAAATACGCCGGTGGCTCTATGGCCGCCAGGTCTGTTTTTCAATAGTCAGTCGTATGATAGCATTCCTTACGATGGCATTGTAGGCTATGACCTGTTTAGGTATGTTACAGTAGAAATCGATCAAGATGCCAGGACTTTGACACTGAGTAATACGAAAGATCAGAGTCTCAGGGAAGGTTGGGTATACTCAGATCTTGAGTTCAAAGACAAAGATCCCTTTTGCGACATTAACATAAGGGTTAGGCCTGAAGATGAAATGATCCCTTTAAAGGTGCACCTGGATCTGGGAAACATGAACCATATGTGGGTAAAAGAAAACCCCGATAAAGGGATAGTTGCCCCCGGGGGCAAAGAGCAAGTCATCGGACAGACAATAGAAGGCAAACCTCTACAGGGTATTCTGTGGCCTATTCATAACCTGGAAATAATGGGGTTTGATAATTATGGTATTCCGATCAGATTCATATCGTCCGGGCATTCCTATGACCAAAGCCGGGAAGGATACCTCGGCCTCAATGAATTGGAGAGTTTTGATTTATTAATAGACTATACCCACCACCGTTTTGGCCTTCGCCTGCGAAGAGAGCGTTTTATCATTGGCGAAGCGGACCTGGAGATGTACGAGGGAACATATTCTTCCTCCGATATTTCTCATGATGTCACATTGGAGAGGAGAAGAAATCTTCTCTATTGTACGGCACAAGGGCAAAACTCATTGCCTCTGACAACTATAAGTGAAGTTGAATTCAGGTTTAAACCAGCTGATATTACCGTGATTTTTGAAAAAGACACTAACGGAGATGTTGATTATACAACATATACATTGCATCAAAACAAAAAGAAATTTGTGTACAAAAGACGTTGAGTTATGAATAAAGTAGATCACATAAAATTTGCCGTCAAAGAACTATTCGTTCAGGGAAACCTGGAGGTTGTTGGCGAAGTCTTTGCCACGAATTATGTAGCCCATGCAGGTGACAAGAAGTATCAGGGACACGATTTTGTGATAAAATGGACAAAGCAAATTCATCATGCTATCCATGATATAAGAATTGTTGACCTGTTGATTATTTGTCAGGACGAGCAGTATGTAACCTGGCAACGGACTTTAACTGGGAAACACAAGAATAATTTGAGAGGGATTCCGGCGACTAACAAAAAGGTGACCTGGAATGAAATGATTGTAAGTCGTTTTGAGAATGATAAGATTATGGAAGAATGGGTGGTTTCTGAGTTGGCAGGTGAGCTGACGTTGGCGCAACCCAGGAAGTAAAAACTTAATCCTCCTGTATGCTTTCCTGTGTCCCTGGCTTTTCCTAAGCTATAACCTCAGGCGAAGTGTGTCCACCTTTGTCTTTGAAGAGATTCTTCGCCGCCTAAAGGCGTATATTTCCAATATTTGGCAAAAATGTACTATGTGCAAACTATGGCCTAAAAATAGAATTCCACAGCTGGCATGGTATACGAGATATCCAGGTATATTGGGGCTGATTCTCTGGGAGAACATTCAATAGATGCCTAACTTGATCAAGCAGATGGAATAGCATACTAGTGTCTTCCTCGATGCATTTGGAAAAAAAGACAAAGCAACTGTAAAGATACTCCACTTATCACGTAACTATACCATAGAAAAAATGAAAACTAGTAATGACCATATTGTTTGGCAATTCGAACACTCGGTTGAATGTAAAGTAACCAGAAGTTTTGTCTGGTCCTTTTGGACCAAGGTGTCCAATTGGGAAAAAATAGAAGGAGAGGCAGTAGAATGGATAAAAATTAGCGGTCCGTTTGCTGTTGGCACTTCTGGAAGCACTAAACCCACAGGTCAGGATGCACATAGTTGGGAGATAACCCAACTTGATCCGGGACGTTCGGCAACTATCGAAATACGGCTGGATAGCGCAGTATTTACGAATGAAATGATGATGGAGTCTACTGGTCCGGATAGGACGCGTATCACTCAGGTCCTGGGGCTGTATGGCAAAAGCTCGCATGATTTTGTCGAAGGTATGCGCGTTTTCGAAACCACTGCACCTCAGGGCCTCTTAAAACTGGCCAACACACTTGAATCGGAATATGACAAATCAATTTCCTAGCAGTGATCCCCTTGTAGGCACTGAGATGTACCGATGTATGCTGAAATCCGTTCCATACTTAACGTTGCACTCCGAGTGTAAATACATTAAGGTTTAGTGAAGTTTTTTTCAGACAGGTCATCGTTGCTTCCTGGGCACCAGAGATTTGCTGTGCTGAGTTGGGTGATCTGAGGGATCAGCCTGTCGTCCGGATTGTGCTTATCTGTGAGGTATGGCTGATAACTGCTATAGTCTAGAGCAGATACTTTACAATCATAACTTGAGGATACTTCACAACGATTTTCTTAGTCTTGTGGTTTTAGGCCTTAATCTTTTACCTTCATTGGGCTTGATGAACAAATAACTATGGCATGAGATTTCAGTATCTGATAGTAGTGGTAATGTTGATGAGTATAGGGTGTTCTACAAATGAACGAACGACTCTCGTTTGGCAAAAGAGTCTTCCCAAGGTTGGTTCCCAATCTTCACCATTGGCATCAGATCTGAATAGTGATGGGGTTCTTGATATTGTAATTGGAGCGGGGGAAAATGAATATGAAGAAAGTGCTCGGGGAGTGTTGGCTATAGATGGTGTATCAGGAGACATAATCTGGCAAGCTCCCTGCAAAGACCAGATTTTTGGATCTCCTACCTTCAATGATATTAATTCAGACGGCATTGATGACGTTGTTATTGGTGGCAGATCGTCCCAGTTGTACGCATTAAATGGTCTTAATGGTGAGAGGATTTGGCAATATAATCCTGAGAAATATTCATCCCATCCGATATTGAAATATGCTGACAAGAATTTTTACAATAGTGTTTTGGTACCTGATTGCAATGGAGATGACATTAAAGATATTTTGATATCGAATGGTGGTAATCATGAGGTTTTTCAACATGTGAGAGAGGGGCGTGAAGTAGGAGTTTTACTTGTTTTGGATGCGAAATCCGGAGCTGTAATTGCATCGGACACAGTGCCGGATGGTAATGAAACCTATATGACTCCGATCTATGTAGAGCAGGAAGATGGAAGTAAGGTGATCGTTTTTGGCACAGGAGGTGAAACTTTTTCCGGAAGCCTTTTTATGGCAAGGCTGGAAGACTTGTTGAACAATGATTTGTCTAACTCAAAAGTAGTAGCATCTGAAGAGGCTCATGGTTTTATTGCACCTCCGGTTTTTGTAGATGTTACCAATGATAATGTTTTTGACATCATTGCAGTTTCTCATGCAGGAACAATGTCTGCTATAGATGGAGGCACTTTGGAAAATATTTGGAAATTTAAGATTCCCAATACTGAGTCCAGCAATGGATTAGCAGTAGGGAATTTCACTGGTGATGATACACCGGACGTCTTTACTTTTGTGAGTAAAGGGAAGTGGCCATGGAATACAGGATCTTATCAAATTATGCTGGATGGCCTTACCGGAGAATTGCAATATATTGATTCCGTCGGTTGCCCAAGAGTGTCGTCACCTGTTGTGTGCGATCTTAATAATGATGAAAAAGACGAGGTTGTCTTTACTTTGGATTCATTTGATTGTTCTGGTTTCACCAGCCGTCCTCCAAAGAAAGTGCTAAGTAGATTGATTGCGATTGATTTTGAAGACCAAAAAATACTTACGATTGAGCAAAGTGAACAAGTAAAGAATATATTTACAACACCTCTTCTCACCGACATGGATAATGATGGATCTTTGGACATCATTCATGCTTACTATTCTCATTCAGAAAATATGGGCCTGCTGACTTTTGATGGAATGATTATTAAAAGGACCAGAATGCCAGTTGAAATCAGTACACCTATGAAATGGGGAGCATATATGGGTAGTGATGGCGATGGGGTGTACAGGTGATCCAGATATAGAGTTGGCAAGTATTCAAAACCAATTTCATCAAACAAATTGCTGGCGGACATGGATTGAGATTATGATGGTAAGATTTAGTACTAAAGAGTCTATTGAAACCATGATGTATTTGCCCTAATCCGTATTACAGTTAAAGCCTATCGAACGATGTCAGTTTTAAGAATAACATTACCATTTCTATGCCTTGTTGTTGTTTCTTGCTCAAAGGATAGCAATTCTGAAATGACGGAACTGGATTTATTCACCAGAATTGAGGCTCCAGTCTATGAAAGTCCATTTGGACTGGCAGCAGACCCTTCCATAACAATCGTTAATGACACGCTCTTTTTATACTATTCTGCAGAGGGAGGGATAGGTGTAGCTATTTCTCTAAATAACGGAATAGATTGGAGCCGACCCGGTGACAGTGAAGAAGATTACCTGGCACTTTCCAGACAGTTGGATAAGTGGGACAATACTTTAGAAACAGTAGAAGTGGTTAAGGTTGGAAATGAGTTTAAAATGTATTATGCAGGTTATCGGGAGGGGGAAAGCGACAACCCACATGTGGAAAATTACGAGATTGGCCTGGCAACATCTCAAAATGGGATAGATTTCACCCGAATACCACAGAGCTTGAATCAGCCGATACTTGCAAGGGATACATCCAACGCAAACACCCTGGACAGGCATGCCATAACGAGCCCGGGAATTGTTCATGAAGACGGAGTATACTACATGGTGTATGCAGGCTGGAACGTAACGGACAACTGGAAGGGTATCAATGCGGGAATTAGGATTTTAGGTGCCACGTCTGCCGATGGAGTAACCTGGCAAAAAATGGAAGAACCGATACTGATCGCCTCTGACATTCGATATAGCCCGAATGTGAATGAAGCCACCCTGATGAGATCAGATGATGGATTTTGGTATATCCCCTTTTCCACTGACAGGAGTATTGGGATAGCGAGGTCGAATTCATTCTTTGGTAACTATGATGTCTTTCCGGAAGCTATTGTGTCACCGCAATTTGATTGGGACAACGAGGTTACAGCACCCGACGGTATCATCCAGGATGGCAAAGTGCGTCTATGGTTTCACGGTGTTAAAGAACCCGACTACTGGCCCTGGGTTATTGGATATACAGAAGCAGAATATCCGATGAATTGGAATTGATAAAGGTACATGATGCATTACTCTCGCTGCGACAGGTGCTCCGGGAGATCATCAGTTAATTTGATTGGTTGAATCATTCTCCCAATCTTATGTGTGGACTTAGGGCATACCAAAAAATATAAGATTTGCGAGAATATGTATAAAGAATTAATATGGGTTCGAACCGATCTTTGTCTTATTCTCCTAAA
>JAUILF010000224.1 GCA_030433135.1 Bacteroidia bacterium
TGCAGATTTTTACCTATGATAACCAGAAAGAATTCATAGATCCTAGGCAAATGGAACTGTTTACAATTCAATAATTCTGTCAACTTATTTCAGGACGATACAGTCTCCTGTTTTAACCACCAGAAACCACTCAGTAACCATCAGAAACCACTATCATCGGCTCCGCTCACCACTGACCCCCGTCAATACTGCCGGGCAAGCCTCAAGGGAGTAACCCCAGCAAAACTATGGTCAAACCATGCCAAACCACCGTTAAACCACCATTAGCTGGTTGGCCATTTAGCTCATTAGCCAGTTGGCCTTTAACTTTTCTCAATGGAAATCATTACTCTCGAGTACTTTAAAGGAGGATTTTTCATGAAACCACCTAGAAACCATCAGAAACAACTTAGTAACCACCTATGTATACTATGCCGTCTTCTTGTCCTTGTCTTCTTTGCTTTTCTTACCCGTAGCCTTCTTGAGAGGCTTCTTTTGAGTCTTGGCCAAGTCTATACTTTCCTGCAAAGCAGTCATGATATCGACCACTGGTGTTTCTTCTTCAGGGGAAACAACAATCTCCTTTCCTTCGATTTTGGCCTCCACAATATCCATCACTGCCTGTTTGTATTTATCCTCCAGTTCGAGGTCTGCAAAGGGTTTCGCCATGGAATCTACCAGGGTAGCAGCCAGTTTTAACTGGGCTTCATCAGCATCGATCGACTCGACATTAGGCACCTGCTCTATGTTGCGAAGCTCCTTGGGATAACGCAATTTATACATCATTAAACCAGGTCCTTCCGGAGCAATCAAAACAATGTTTTCCTTGTCACGCAATACTACTTTTCCAATACCAAGCTTCCCACTATCTTTCAGGGTCTGACGCAGAAGCGAATATGCTTTGGTAGCCACTTCCCCGTCTGGGCCCGCAAAATATGGTGTATCAAACAAAGCAGGGTTGACTTCCTCTTCATCCACAAATGCTTCAATATCAATCACTTTGGTGCTTTTGAGTTTGATTTTCTGCAAATCATCATTCTCTACAATGACGTATTGGTCAGGCTCATATTCATATCCCTTCACAATATCCGAAGCAGTGACATTCTCCTCACAGACTTTACAGACCTTCTGATATCCAATCCTTCCGTTGTCCTCTTTGTGAAGTTGCCGAAAGCTGATCGTACTACCCGATACAATGGCACTGTACATCCTGATCGGTATGGTAACCAGCGAAAATCTGATATGTCCTTTCCAAATTGCTCTCATGAGAATCTATGGTTTATGATTTACGAGATAAACGTATCAAACATTATACCAATGTTTTATATATGATCGTAGCGGTAGATATATACTTGAACCCGGACTATACATAAGGCCATGCTATTACCTGTCTGCGATAGCTGCAGCGCAGGCATGCGAACCATATATGCTGCTAATATGGGTTTTGCCCCGTTCCATTATGACCGACCGCTATCATATTATCAAATCTATATAGAAATTACCGGTCGTGCTGGTAACTGGCGGGATTGACAAAGTTTCAATATTCTATAATTGACTGAAAAACAGGCTCCCGATAGGTACCATTACGGGTAATACTGGCATACTCCACCCTACAGGTGATCCCCCGTTCGATCCATGTTGATGTGGCATCGTCGGGCGTCTTTTCTTCAATCGGTTTGTCGATGGTAGACTTGCTTTGCAAGATCCCTATGATTTCCTTCATCTTTTTTTCGTCGAATCCAGTGCCGACTTTTCCACGATATTTCAGACCATCATCACCCATCTCTGCAATATGCAAAGCTCCAAATGTACCTGACCTGTCACCATTTCCTGAGGTGTAGCCGATCACTTCGACTTCGTCAATTTGGCGAAACTTGATCTTGATCCAATCCGGAGTTCGTTTTCCGATCTGGTATATGCTTCCTCTCTTCTTCGCCATGATTCCCTCGAGCTGCATCCCCCTGGCGGCCTCATAAAGTGCTTTGCCATCATCCATTTCCTCGCTCATTCGGTAGTTACTTCCCTTGCGGATACTGTCCTTACACCATTCCCTTCTTCTTTCAATCGGCTCATGAATAAGGAAGCGGCCATCCAGGTAGAGGCAGTCAAACAGATAGCAAAAAACCGGATTCCTCTGGGCTGCCCTTTCAATTCTGGCAGGCTGAGTAGTATGCATGCGACCAATAACCTTGCGAAAGTTGGGCCGCCCTTTATCATCCAGACAAACGATCTCTCCATCAAAAATCCCATTGGAGATACGGAATGAGTCAGCTATATGCTGCAATTCGGGAAACTTGGCGGTAAGGTCCTGCTTGTTGCGACTTTGTATTCTCACCATACCTTCTTCAACACAAATGATAGCCCTGATCCCGTCCCACTTGACCTCATAAAAGTAATCATCCAAGTGAGCTGGCAGCTTCTTACTTGAACTTGCCAGCATTGCATCAATGGGATCATCCAGAATGCTGATCATATCGCGATCCACTCTTTCCAGCAGCCACTCTTTTTGTTTGGTATTGTGTATCCTGTATTCTCCGTCTATCTGCGGGCTGGAGAGATGAAAGTAAAATCCATCCTTCTTCTCCCTGGTTATCTCGTACTTACCCCTGGCATATATCCACATCATGCCACCACCGTATTGTCCTTTGGGGATCTCCCCGTCAAATTGCAGATACTCCAGGGGATGTGGTTCGGTTTGCACGGCTAATCGTTTTATTCCCGGCTTATGTGGCATACCTTTGGGTACAGCCCACGAAAGCAGGGTACCATCTTTTTCGAGCCTCAGGTCATAATGAAGACTGGAAGCATGGTGACGATGAACCACAAATTCATTTCCATCCGTCCTGATCACATTAGGAGCAGGTTCGGGAGTTTTGTCAAAGTCTCTCTTTTTGGCGTAGGCATTTAGCTGTTCCGGAGTTTTATAATACTTTGATTCAGGCAGGGCTATGGTAGAGCCACTTGTCTCCTCCCGATCGGTATGGAGTGCCACTGCAAAACTGCCAAAGCCTTCCCAGGCATCGCCTTCATTCCTGACCATGTCTGGAACATTTCGCAGGTTGTATGCCGTAGGATCATCTACCTCCACCAGGGCTTCCCACACCAGGGGCATGGACACCGGTCCCGGCTCCCTGCCCCTCACACTATAGGGTGCCACAATGGTTTGAGATCCTCTGTTTCGATAGATATCTACCAATAACTTCCCTTTCCTCGCATTCTTGTTGATCTTGAGGGTGCAGTCCGATCGATGCTGTTTTACAAAGTCCTCCGCCATCAGTTTGATCGCATCAAACATAGTATCGTAATCATAACGGGTCTCAATGGGGACGAAAATATGCAAGCCTTTCCCACCACTTGTTTTCACAAAAGGATGATATCCATAGGGGACCAGAAACTCCCTGAGAGCAAGTGCTATATCGATGATCTCGGCAAAGGGTTGACCTTCCGGAGGGTCCAGGTCAAATACAAAAAAATCAGGCTTGTCATTTTTCGGATGCCGGTCCTGTCGGATATGTAATTCTATGCAGGCCAAATTGGCCAACCAGATCAAACTGGCATCTTCTGTGGCCAGTATATAGTCTTTCTTTTCTTCCTTACCCAGAGGTACACTCTCAATCCATCCGGGGGCCCAATCAGGTTTATCTTTCTGAAAAAACTGATGAGCTTCGATACCATCCGGGTACCTGATCAATGAAAGAGGCCTTCTCCGGATATGGCGCAAAATGGTAGAAGACATCCGGTGGTAATAGGCCACCAGCTCCGCTTTGATAATACCGCTGGTGGGAAACAGGACCTTCTCAAGATTACTCAGCTTGATTTTTCGCTTTCCGACTTGCGTTAGCTGATATTTCGGCATCCTTCTAAGATCTGACTTTTATGTCTAAAGGACAACCTGGGGAACAGGTGAGCACAGGAACGTTTCATAATTTGATCGGCATTACGTAATGGTGAGTCGTCTTGAGAGCTAAAGATCCCTGACGCACTGGCTGGCAGACGGACAATAACGAGCGATTTAGTCAATACCAGAATGCCTTATACATACGATATTCCCGGATCTAACTCATTTGGGCCGTTCATTCAGATTCCAGTCATAATCCAGAAAGGTGATATCCTTGTCTTCCGGTAATGGCTCCGGAGCATATTTGTTGATGAAATCCCGCAAAGACAGTGATCCCGCCGTAAAATCACCCTTAAACCAGGTAAAAATAGATGAAACCTTTCCTTCACTTACCCGGTTTCTTAATGGGTCGGCAAGGAACCTGCGTGCAGACCTGGTCAATTGCTGATCCAGTTTGTCGGCAGTGTATGCCTCCTTCGCCAAAACAGGGCAGGAAACCGAGGCACAGTTAACGGCAAAATGAATGCGAGGCTCATTAAAATGCTTCCGGATTATCCCATGCTCAATATTATTGAGGTCATAACTGTGTCCTTCGATCTCAATAAACTTGATGTCCCAAACCGTGTTGACAAAAGGAATTCCATTTTTGATATCCTTGATACTTGACACGGGATAGTGGTCAATGATTAACTTGACAGTAAAGGCATTATAAGCATTGATCCAATAGGCCAGCTGCTCATCATCACTCCAGTACTGATCATTAGGATGGGCCGAACTCAATAGTTGCAAATATTCGATCAATGATGCACTATCGGTCTGAAAGCCCTGGTAATCTACCCAACCATCAGCATCCACATTTTTCGAAAGTAAACTATCCCACAGTGCATGATCTACGGGCTTGGAATCAGACGATTTCTTACTGACGCTGCAAGCGGAAAGGAAAGATGCAATCCAAAAAAGTAGCAAAAATGTTCGCATGAGGGCAGGGTCACCCCGCTAAAGTTTGATGTTTAGTCCCACTCGATTGGATATGGTAGAAATTTTGTCATTCGTATTACCCAATTCCCCCAACCAGTACTTCTGAAGTTGACTTTCGGCAAACAAGGAAAATTTCTTCGCGGCAAAAAGTTCCACACCCAATCCTGCATGCCACTGCATATAACTGTTGTCTTCCAGAAATCCGTCGTGCAATAATCCATCATTAAACCTTTGACGGGGTCCAGGTGCAGCGGTAGTTGTGATATCAACGTAATCAGCTGCCATTACCCCATGATAGGAAGCTCCTCCTTTCAGGTAGACATTGGCAAAATCCTGATCCACTACTGAATAGCGAAAATTAACCGGTAAAGCTACAGCCCAAATTTCACTCTCTGAATACTCAGCATCATAGGTTAAATTGTCGTATGCCAGTCCTACATCAAAACCAAAACGGCCAAAATTGACAATGGCGGCCAGTCCCCATCCTTTGCTAAAAATTGTTTGCTTTCTGGTACTTGAAGACCAGGAGAAATCATTTTCAATCGAATGCCGATTGAATTGTCGATACAAACTCAACCTGGTAGTGATTTTGGACTCCTTTTCAACCACAATCGGCTTGAAACTTTCATCCATTTGTGCATCATCTGGCAGGACGAAGTTGCTAAAAGCAACCCTGGGCACATCCGGAGCCTTTGTTGACCTCAACGATACCGGTGCAGATTCTATTTTTGAGGACCTTAGGTCTATCTCACCTAACTCAGAAACATTCTCGCGCACCTCAGCATGGGCGTAAAGCCGGGCAGGGTCTTTGCTGGTATAAAAATTCCTGTTACTCAAGGTACTGACCTGTGCTGCATTAGACTCTCCATCAATGTTTGACCCAACTACAGCATGAGCACCATCAGACATCACATCTCCCGTACCTGTATTTCCGACTTGCTCTTTGGTTTCGGCCTTCTCTCCACTCGATATGTCGAGAACGATTTCAGATGATTGGTCTTCTTTGTCCATGACCACACCTATGCCTGCATCAGAAGGGATCTCATTGACCACAAACTTCTGTTGGGGAGGGATGTGCCCCATAAATCGTACGATGGTAAACAGGGCCAGAATAATGACCGCTGCTTCAACGACTTTCAATGCTCTGATCTTGCGATCATAGTCCATTTGGTCGAGTCGGTCACTTAAGATTTTCCAGGTACTATGATCATAGGGGACGCTGAGACCGGTCAGCGTATTTTTTGCCACTGAGTCGATGGTCTCCAGAGATTGAGCAACTTCCAGGTCGGCCATTTTGCTTTCCAGGGCATCCCAGGAAGACTCATTGTAAGGAACTGTCAATCCTGCAAGGCCGGTCCTCACCAGGTCATCAACCTCTGTGAGCTCCGGCTCCGATGTTCCCTCCATCCGCTCATTGAGCATTTCCCATGATTCAGGATCATAGGGAGCCTTAAAGTCGCTGATCGAACTTTTAATGAATTTGTCAAAACTATTTTCCAAACTATTTTTCATGCACACTCTTTATCGGTACAATCAATGCCTGCAGTTTTAGCCGCGCCTTTACCAGATTAGATCGCGATGTGCTCTCCGAAATATCCAGTTTGTCGGCAATCTCCTTATGTGAATAACCTTCAATCACATACATGTTGAATACAGTTCTGTAAGCAGGACTCAATTTCTGGATTGCTTCCAGTATCTCTTTTTCCCCGCAATTACTCACTGCATCCGGTTCATTAGTACTCAAATCGTATGCCTGTTCCAAATCGTCCGTCCTTCGACGAGACTTTTTTCGATAATAATCAATGGCGGTATTGATCATTATCCGCCTGATCCAGGCACTAAGCGATGTTCCGGGTTTGTATTTCGCTATGTTCTTAAAGACCTTAATAAATCCTTCATGCAGAATATCTAACGCTTCATCAGAATCTCCGGCATAGCGCAAACAAACACCCATCATAGACCCGTAATGATCTACGTACAATTGTTTTTGGGCCCATTTCTCTTCGCGAACACAAGCTGTGATCAGATCTACCTCCTCGTGTTCGACATTTAAAACTAAATCCATGTGAGATTCCCTAACTGGTTAATCCCATAAGTTAACTTAATTGAGAACGCTATCAAAAATCTCAATGCTGCTTTAACATTTGACTAACAGAGAATTGCACCGCCAAATCCGGCAAAAACAACAGCTTAAATTAGTCAACACACCATTTACTATATAGGATGTTATTATATGTTACTGTCTAATTATAAATTTGTTACCTGTCAACGAGGTTAATTTATCATGAGTTTGGAGTCCGACAACCAGGAAAATGGTGCTGAAAACGGGTCTTACGCCCATACACTCAAGGGAATGTATGAAACCTATTTTCTTGATTACGCATCGTATGTGATCCTGGAAAGAGCTATTCCCAGTATCGATGATGGCCTGAAACCCGTACAGCGTCGCATCCTACACGCTATGAAAGAAATGGATGATGGTAGATTCCACAAAGTGGCTAACATCATAGGTCAGACCATGCAATACCATCCCCATGGCGATGCTGCTATTGGAGACGCACTGGTCAAGCTGGGTCAACACGAACTCCTGATTGACACGCAGGGAAACTGGGGGGATGTCCGGACCGGAGATTCAGCAGCAGCACCCAGGTATATCGAGGCTCGTTTAACCAAATTTGCCCTGGACATTGCCTTTAACAAGGATACTACCGAATGGCAATTATCGTACGATGGCCGGAAAAATGAGCCTATTTCGCTACCCATGAAATTCCCTCTGCTTTTGGCACAGGGTGTCGAAGGAATTGCAGTTGGTCTGTCCACCAAGATCATGCCTCATAATGTGGGTGAATTGATCAAGGCTTCAATCAAGATTCTTGAGGAAAAGAAATTTACCCTCTATCCCGACTTTAGTACCGGTGGTGAAATTGATGTCAGTGATTATAGTAATGGTAAAAGAGGGGGTAAGATTCTGGTACGTGCCAAGATCGAAAAGAAGGACAAGAATACCCTGATTATTACGGAGTTACCCTATGGAACTA
The DNA here is from genome assembly GCA_030433135.1 of Bacteroidia bacterium. Lineage (GTDB taxonomy): Bacteria > Bacteroidota > Bacteroidia > Chitinophagales > Saprospiraceae > JABDMH01. The sequence goes on from JAUILF010000224.1 coordinate 7,834, forward strand.
CTACTACATCGCTCATTGACAGCATTGTCAAAGCCAATGACAAAGGCAAAATAAAGATCAAACGAGTAGTGGATAACACGGCTCAAAATGTCGAAATCGCCATTGATCTGGCATCAGGCGTGTCACCAGACCTCACAATTGATGCACTTTATGCCTTTACCAATTGCTCCATGTCCATTTCTCCCAATGCCTGTGTCATTGTGGACCACAAACCCTTGTTTCTGTCGGTCAATGACATACTGAGGCATTCCACGGATCACACTAAGGAACTGCTCAGGCAGGAACTGGAGATCAAGAAAGAGGAATTACTCACAAAATGGCATCAGGCAAACCTGGAAAAGATCTTTATCGAAAATCGCATCTATCGCGATATTGAAGAATGCGAGACCTGGGAGGAGGTATTGAGTACGATCGACCGAGAGATGAGGCGTTTCGTGGCTGACCCTAATGATCCACCCCAAAAAGATGATGACCGCATCAGACTCAGCCGGCCTTTTACAGAAGAAGATGTGGTTCGGCTCACTGAAATCAAGATTAAACGCATATCCAAATACAATACTTTTAAGGCGGATGAGTATATCAGTCGTCTGGAAGCAGATCTTGAGGAAACCAACCATCACCTCACACATCTCACAGAATACACCATTTCCTACTTCGAAGAACTCTATGAAAAGTATGGAAAAGATCGACCCCGAAGGACTCTGATCACTTCTTTTGAACAGATCGATGTAGTACAGGTAGCTGCCAATAATGTCAAGCTTTACGCCAACAGACGTGAGGGATTTATCGGGTGGGGACTAAAAAAGGACGAAGAGATCAGGGAGTGCTCTGATATCGATGATATCATCGCCTTCAAAAAGGACGGAACTTTCAGGGTATCGCGTATTGATGAAAAAGTATTCATGGGGCAAAACATTCTGCATGTAGATGTATGGAAGAAAGGAGATGACCGGACGACCTATAATCTAGTTTATCTGGATGCAGGCACAGGAAGGGCCATGGCCAAGCGCTTTAATGTAAAAGCGGTGACCAGAGATCGAGATTACGACCTGACCACGGGCAAAAAAGGCTCAAAGATCCTTTACCTCACAGCCAATCCCAATGGAGAATCAGAAATCGTCAAAGTGCAGCTGTCGCAAAGTTGCCGCGCCAAAAAGAAAATATTTGACTTCGATTTTGACCACCTTGATATCAAGGGTCGCAGATCCAAGGGCAATATTCTGACTCGTTATCCGGTGAGAAAGATCGAGCACGTTGCGACCGGCCAATCCACACTGGGAGCTCTTAAGATCTGGATGGATGAAGTAAGTGGCCGCCTCAACACTGAGGAAAGGGGAAAATACCTGGGTGAGTTTGATACCGGTGATTTGATCATTTCGCTATACGCAGACGGAACTTACGTGCTCACAAGTCCCGATCCCCTGATGAAAATAGAAATCCGGCAGCTTCTCCAAGTAAGTAAGATTGATGAGGATGGCGTGATTTCGGCTGTGCACTATGATGGAGAAAAAGAGTGGTCCATGGTCAAACGGTTCCAGATCGAGAATCAAACTCTTGGAGAAAGAGTGTATTTTATTAAGGACCACCCAAAATCTAAATTGATCTACGCCACCACCAAAGAAGGTGTAACCATCGAGTACTTTGTGATGTCCAAAAACCAGAAAGAAATGTGGACACTTGAACTCGATGAATTTATCGATGTCAAAGGCTGGAAGGCAATTGGCAACAAGTTGTCGGATAAAATGGTTAAGGGAGTCGTCGAGATTGAGGACCTACCTGAAGATGATGACGAGGACGAAGATGACTCATCAGAAGACAGCTACAGAGCGGGCGACACCATAGAACTGGATCTGTAGGTTGATGGAAGGAGCAGCCATCTTCACTGAGGCAGATACCTGGGTAAAACTAGGTGAAGAAGTCAAAGATGCAGTTCGACGCCATTTCGGGGATGATCAGTAGCATATTATTCGATTGCTCTAGTTGAAAGTTATAACTACCTAGCCTCTAGCACAAAATCATTTTTCCTTGAAGTTTGAAACTTCGGATATGTTTAGCGATAAAATTGAATCACCATAATTGAGGGTGACCTTACAGGCCACCATCTTTTCCACAATTCAAATGGGGCGTTGCCCCATTCTTTTAGGTCCAGACCTTTCAGGCCTGGTAACTGACTCCTTCAAATGGACCCGGAAAGAATTCCTACGTAATCCTT
>JAUILF010000225.1 GCA_030433135.1 Bacteroidia bacterium
GTGACCGAACCGGCGAAAACCTTCGTCAGGCCATGGCACAAAATCCGTTTCTCAATGTGATGATTCAGTCCGGATATTACGATGGTGCTACTACCTATTTCAATGCTAAATACTCCATGTGGAATCTGGATCCGAGTGGAAAAATGAAAGACCGGCTCAGGTTTGAAGGCTACAGAAGCGGACATATGATGTACCTTCGCAGCGAGGATCTTGAGAGTTCCAATGAGCATATCCGCGAGTTTATTGAAGCATCTATTCCCGAACCAGGTCAACCAGCGATGTATAAAGGATAAATATGCACTCAGTCGCAATATTTTGTGGAGCAACCCTGGGCAATGATCCAAAGCTGGTGGAATCAGCCAGGACTATGTGTCAGGGACTGGCGGAAATGGGTCTCAACCTCATTTACGGTGGAGGTCTGGATGGGTTGATGCGCGAAGCAGCCAACATATTTCTCGAGGAAGGTCGCGATGTCATCGGGATTCGTCCGGAACATCTCATCCCCAAAGAACCACCTGACCCCAGGATTAGCAAAATGATGATCGTCAGGGACATGTTTCAGCGTAAACTGATGATGATGGAACTGGCAGATCTGTTTGTTGCTTTACCCGGAGGAGCCGGTACTCTTGATGAAATACTGGAAATATATACCCATCGCAAGTTGCAGTATATTGACAAGATTTGTGCGGTGCTTAATGTTGATGAGTTCTACCAGCCACTGGCTGACCAAATGAACCATATGGTTTCAAAAGGCTTTCTCACTCAAGAAAGTAACAAACTTCTACTCTTTGAACCAGGTGTTGATCCATTGCTTACTTCTATCAAGGCGCAATTGAATTTGCCCAGGGTCATCGATAAAGTTGCCATGATCACTATCTCAAATCATCAGGTATTGGTGGTAAAGGAGGAGGGTAAATCTCACTTCTTCATCCCCGGACAAAAAAAACAAGGGGCACATTCGGATATCGAAACCTTGCATCAGTTGGGAGAGGAACAATCCATTACCTTGCAAGGAGATTCCGTAACCTACGCAGGTACTTTTCGGGGCCTCGCCCATGGTGGATGTTCGGATAAAGTTATTCAACTGACCTGTTACTATGCGCAGTATGAAGGCCAAATCTCTCCCAAGAACAATATCCAGGAGACCAAATGGATCAACTTCGAACAGAGGGAACTAGTTGGTCAAACCGATCGTAAGGTCCTGGATTGGCTTCTTCAGCACCAACTAATAAAATAAGGACATCTTTTCAACGAAATGTTAACCGGGATATGTATTGGGATTTCGTCATGAGAGCCAAATAGGCAATAAAGACGGAGACTCCAAGGACTTTTTGACTCATGACCGAATGATCTCGCAGAGTCGAGTACGACAGTGCTCGAAATGAGGGAACCGCGAAAGCGGGTGGGTAGCCGATGGTCACCATCATAGCCTGTCCCGCCAAAGGCGGGAGTGAGAATCAAAAAGTGCTTATGTGCCCGTATTTGCAGCATATTTGGTTCATAATAGAAAATCTAATGCATATTCCCGGTTAAAGTCCCGATCATGCCTACGTTTCTTCTTCACCAACTGGTTCGAGTGAGGTATTTATGGAAGCCATTTCCCAGCCAGGAACATACCTTACGTAGACCGGATCTTCATTTCTCAACATATCATACACGTGCCAAAAGTCCGACTCAGGATAATGCACATAAATATAACCGGAGCTACTTTGTGAATCGGTATCAGGCAGGGTATCCTGACTCCTGTGAAAATATGCTGCGCCGATCAGACTTCCATCATTTCTTCGCAATCCGATAATAGCCCTGTAACTATAATTCTTACTGTTATTGCCACCAGCATAATAGGCGATGTCATATTTTTGGATATATTCTATTGTTGCCATGGTTGGATTATTTGGGTATCTATTACTTAATGTTCAAATTACAAGTAATGTCACCCCATATCGTTGTTTTTTAGTGTGGTGTTCTGAGCTCCTACCATATTGGAAAAAGGAACACGCCCATACAGGGCTTAAGATAGAAGTCCTGAAACCCAAAGCTGCGCTTTGGGTTTTTGGTACTAAGCCTTTCAGGCTTACCATCCATGTGCAGGATTGATTGATCTTCTGTCATTTAAGGTGCCAGGCCTGAAAGGTCTGGACCTGATAGAATGGGGCAAGGCCCCATTTGAATGACGATCAGTGTGGTGGCCTGTAAGGTCACTTTCAATTATGGTGACTCAATATAGCCGCTAACACATACGCCCCTTCACACTTAGCCAAGTAACCATAATTACTGCACATTCGAATGCAACTATCTAACAGCGGCGGGGTTAAATGGTACGGCATCTCCCTCCTATTTATTCGCTGTCTGAAGGTTGAACTTTCAGACCCTCACGTCATGATGAAGCCCTCTCCAACGCCAAAATCAATTACATCAACTTCTGATAGATAATCCTTACGCATGACGTAATTTCTGGCACTGCTGTAGAGGTAATCTTCAGGGCGATCTACGATTTTTGCTACAACCGGATTCTGATGGATGTAATTAATCTTTTGTAGGGTGAATTTCGGATGAAGGCAGGTTTTTGGCCACAATAACCATTTACTACAAGTTCGAAGGTACTGTCGCGAAGCGATTTGTCAGTAAGTCAGTGGAAATTCGAATCGCAATTGTAAACCAATACCAGGCCATCTATTAATTCGCTTGCTTCCTCATGCACCAAATATTCGATAGCCAACTATAAGAGAAAGTGATTTGTACCTGGCCGAAACGCCTGTATAGTTAATAATTCCACTAGGTATTCCATACCGAAATTCCATGGAGTATCTCCCAAGAAATTTGTAACCAGCCCCAACAGTAAAATACATTCGATTCTCCAGTTCGAGATCAGTATGACTTTCCACAATTATTAGTGGTTCTCCCAGCAGAATATCAATAACAAAGGATCCATTTAGAAAAATGGATGATTTTTCGTTCAGAAAAATGTAGTGCCTCAGTCCCAGGGGAAATTCGATTGATTTGAAATCAACTGTAACCGGTCTATCTCTATATATATTCTCACCCTGGTACGATCTGAAGGTAGGTTCTAGAATGATTGACCACTTGTTCTTATTGAAGGGTAGAATAAACTCTCCCTCCACTCCAAACCTAAGTCCGGTATGCATACCCAAATTCATTTCTTTGATGCCTGGATAATTCTGAATAGTTAGGTCCGACATTGAGATTCCTGGCCTTACATTCAACCAGTAGTGACTTCGACGACCAGCGTTTTGTTCAATCAACGAGTAGTCAGAATCCATGCACCGGTTATAGGAAACAAATAGAGCTGTCAAATCTTTTTCCGAATAGCTTATTCCATTGAGAATCGCTGATTTTACACTACCACAATCTAAATTTTTCAGCAATTGACTTTTGTAGCTCTCGTTATGAGCAATTTGATCGTCTATAGTACGGTACTTTTTGTAAATAAGTGGTTCTATTTTCCCCGTATCTGCTTTGAAGAAATATTTATCCTCCGATCCATCGTAATATTTGTAGAGACTGGCTTTCCCAATCAGTAAGACCCGGAGCATGACCGACTGATTCATAAAATCTGGTGCATATTGGTCACTGAGCTTGGAAAAATGACTATTTGATTGGTCGATATCAACACTGGATCTCTGAAATCTAGAAAAGTTATCAATTCCAAATTCATTTAAACTTTCGACTGGAATTGTCTTAGTAGGACCGGCTTCACTCACCTTATACTCAAGCACTGCTGGCACATTTCTTTGTCCTTTGTTCTTGATGAGACATTCGGTTTCTTGTCCGTTTGATTCTATAAAATAGCCCTTTTCAAAATTGACCTGAGCCAACAGTGACTGACTCAATATCGTGGTAAGGAATAAAAGACTTAATCGAATAAACATTGTCATCCTGTACATACTGAAAATTTTGTGGTTGTTGAGAATCATCGATACCCCCTCCGGAACGGATAACATGGGACATTCCGAAATTGCTGTCAATGTTATTGCATTAACCCAAAGATCATGCCTCCTTTATATGACCAAAATTGACTTAGCCGTATGTGGCTTCATTATCAAGACAGGATAGAGCAAAATTGCAGTACTCCAAAAACCACTAAATGTTTCTGTTATGTATTACCGTTTTAGCCCCACAACACTTTTTGCTAAATTGATAGCTGATAAAATTATATAGCAAGAACCTACAGGCTCAATCATCCAATATGAATTCCAAACTGCTTCTTTACTTCTTGTTTTTCTCAACAATTGGATCATCCCAGGCCCAGTTGTTGGTCAGTGAAAACAAACGCTACCTTACCACAGAAGATGGAAAGCCCTTCTACTGGCTGGGTGATACAGGATGGGGCTTATTACAAATGCCGAACCGTGATGAACTTAAAAAATACCTTAAAACCAGGGCAGACCAGGGATTTACAGTTATTCATTGTGCCGCGGTTCATATTAATCCCTTCGTAAAGCCTTCACTGGCTAATGCATTTGGTGATCGTGCGTTTAAGAATGATGATATCAACGATCCTGCTATCACTCCCGGATCAGATCCGAATGATCCGGAAGCATATGATTACTGGGACCATATCGACTTTGTTGTCGATCAGGCAGCTCAGGAGGGCCTTCAACTTCTCTTTCTTCCAGTATTTGGAACAGTTGAGGGAGACGCCTACAACTTTATTTCCGTAGATAATGCTTATGATTATGGATTATTTATTGGAAACCGCTATAAAGACAAGTCAAATCTAATTTGGTGTATTGGCGGTGATGTCCTGGCTGATAACGACCTGAAAAAACAGGTATGGAATGAGCTTGCCAGGGGAATTAACATGGGTGTGGCAGGAAATGATGACTATACTGAGACGCTAATGACTTTCCATACTCGAGGTGGGCACTCCTCCTCCATGTTTTTTCCTGATGCCCTCTGGCTAGACTTTAACCTATTACAGACCTGGGCTTCATATAATAAGATCTATGATGTTGTAACGGCAGATTATCTAAAGCAACCTGTGAAACCGATCTTACATGGTGAGGGAGCCTACGAGGACGGTCCTGAATACCCAACCAAACCCATCACACCTCATATTATTCGCAAACAAGTTTATTGGGCCATGTTTGCCGGAGGTATGCACACCTATGGCAACTCAAATGTCTGGAGCTTTGGCACCAATGAAGAATACGTGTCACAGGACTGGCAAGAAGCCGTTAATTCACCCGGTGCAGAAGATCTTACTATTAGTCGCAGTTTCTTTGAATCGGTAGACTGGTTTACCATGAACCCTGATCAGTCACCATTGGTAACCTCTCATGATGACCCGGCCAAGCGGCTGGTCGCTATGTCTTCTGACAACCATTCTAAGTTGATTGTATACCTGCCCGAAGGTGGGGAAGTAGAGCTGGATCTGTCTGAAATGACAGACGGTAATAAGACAGTGATCTGGTTTGATCCACGTAATGGAAACAAAAAGTCAGTTGTATCCCAAACAAATAATTCAAGACTAGTGGTGGAGGCACCGTCTTCCTGGGAAGATGCCATATTGATAATTGAAAACAAATAGTCTTCAGGTGCATTCGAAGGTCGAAATGGTACAGCCAATCTCCCACTCCGCTAATAAACCATTCTGACTTCTCCCAACTTCTTCCACATCTCATTGTGAAATTGCGCCGGCACCAAAGCATTGTCAGGCGCTTCTCCCATCCTTACGACCACCAGGTTTTCACTCGGGACCACATCGATAAATTGTCCATTCTTGCCCATAGCGGCATAAAGGTCATCCGGCGCATCGGGAGCCATGCTGAAATTAAAAGACCAGGTACTACCCGGTAATACAACTGAGCCTTTTCCATTCAACCAGGTAAGATATCCGTAAGAAGGATTGATATCCTGGGAACTCTGAGTCATCTCCTCTAAAAAAGCCTCATCTCCAAGAACCGATTTGCCATCCCACTGCCCTTTATTTAATAGCAAGTGTCCAAATCGTGCAACATCCCTTGCGGTGCTCCAATATACATTGTTGTCTCCCAGCTTTATCCAGGACCCATCCATGCCGATCTCGGTTTCGATCGTCTGATCGGTATAGCCATTGTACGATATCCCGGCAGCCTCGCTTACCACACTTTCCAGAAGTGTATAGGGTGCATTGTGATAAAACCATTGCTTCCCCGGATCAGCCTTATACTGCAGACAGACCGGATCGGTACAGTCAAGACTCTCTGTCTCATAATCCAATCCGGTGGTCATGGTTAATTGATGCCTGATCAGGATCTTTTCTTCCTGATCCTGTGTCAGGCTGGTCCAACCTTCGCCCAGGTAGTCCGAGGTTCTGTCATAGATATCAAGCAGTCCATCTTCCTGTGCCCTCCCAACCAGGAAGGCAGTGAGCGTTTTTCCCGCAGAAGCCCAATACCATTGGGAGTGTCGATCAAAGGATCCTAGCGTTGAGATTTTGTCTCCCCAGTATTCCTCTACAACCAACCTTCCATCCTTGAGTACCAGAAAAGCACGGGTTCCATGATCCTCAAGGAATGTTTTCAGATCATCCAATGCCGGTTCATTCCAGCCCAATGACAACGGTGTCACAGTGTCCCATTCTGCAGAATGTAGTGGAGGGAAATACATATCACTTGGATCGGGATCAGGTGTCGAATGGTCATTGTCTTCCTTCGTGCATGAAATGAATGCACATATGATAACGAGGGGTGCTAGGATACGATACATGTAACAACTGTTTAGTAGTATTAATTTGTCTGAGCCAAAATGCGTGCCATGAAGATGATCCAGCTCATATGTCTTAGACCCGAGAGTATCGGAAAGGTTTAATCAAGCAGCAAAAATATTCGGGAAGATGGACTCAATCCACCCTCTCCATCTCCACCCAGAAAGGCATAATTCGACGACCATCAACCATATAGAATGGTGTGAGGTCACACTGTATCTCCGGTAATTGCACTCCAGGCATTTCAATCATGTCGGTCGATTGACTGATTTTCAAAGATGTGACTGAGGTTCCAGCCTCGAGAAACATCTGGCCTCCCGGACTCACTTCCTCAATAAACTTAAACCGAATATCATATTTTCCGGACGCTATCTGCACTCGCCAAAAACCATACTTCTCCTCCTGAGCCCAAATCCCCCTTTCTCCAGCTGCATCATTTCGATTGAGAAAAGTGGGATTCTCGTGTTCACTTCCTACTATGATCCGGGGTGCATCCACGAGATGGGGAGATAAAATAAGCTCACCATAGATCCTATCCATCTCATCCTTCAGTTGCGAAGCAAGCTCCGGTTTCTCTGTGACGATATTGTTCTGTTCATACGGATCTGATGATAAATCAAATAATTCGAAGTCATCTACACTGGCCTGGTAATCAGTAAAACCCACCAGTTTGTACTGATCTCTCTGAACAGCCATATTCCCATACTTTTCGGGGTATCTCCGTGTCCAATAATGAAAAAGAGTGCGTGTTGGCCATTCCTCATTCTGATTAAGAAGTATGGGCACCAGGCTCCTACCATCGATTTTAGTATCGGGAGTTGGTGTACGGCATATTTCGGCCAGGGTAGGCAAAACATCAATATGTGCTGACAAGGCCTCTATATCTCTGTTTCCACTTACACGTGATGGATATCTGACATAAAAGGGAACCCTGGTTCCACCCCTATACACAAAACCCTTTCGACCCCGCATTCCGGCCACATACCGCCTCTGTTGAGGTCCGTTATCAGTCATGAATACGACCATCGTATTTTCCTTAAGCCCCAATTCCTCCAGTTTTGCCAGTACCCTGCCTACATTGTCGTCAATATTGGAAACCATGGCATACACCTTCCTGGCATCTTCTTTATCCTTTTCTGTCATTTCCGGAAAGGGCCGGTCATCACCATCAAATCCACTCGCGGGATCAATATCTTTATACATATCATAGTATTCGGAAGGTACCTGCAACGGAGTGTGTGGAGCATTAAATGACAGATAACAGAAAAAAGGGTTCCTAGACTGATCTTCGATAAAAGACAGGGCCTCATTCGTAAAAATATCGGAGCAATATCCTTCGAAGGACTTCCGCTCACCATCTTCCCAGAGTACGGGATCAAAATAGCTACTGTCTCCTTCAAACCAGGTTGTGAAATCCCCAACCTGTCCCATCCCACCTGAAAGATGTATCACCGACCTGTCAAATCCCTGATCATTGGGTCGCGAAGGATAACTATCTCCAAGATGCCATTTTCCGAATACTCCGGTTGCATAATTGGCCTCCTTCAGCATCTCTGCAATCGTGACCTCATCCGTGGACATCATGGCTCCACCGTTGTAGGTATCACTTACTCCCGTTCGCAAACTGAATCTTCCCGTCATCAGACTGGAACGGGTTGGTGCACATACCGGTGAGACATAAAATTGGTTAAATCGGACACTTTCCCTGGCAAAATTGTCAAGTACCGGAGTTTTGACATGTGGGTTTCCATTATACCCTAAATCACCATACCCCTGATCATCCGTAATGATCAGGACAATGTTCGGGGGTGTCGTCTGTGCCATTGAGTCGTAAAAGGATAAGATTAGAAAAACTACAACCAATGACCGGATTGTTGATATAATTACTGGCATCGCGTACTTAATGGTTTTGATTCTAATAATACTGAAAATATGACAGGTAAGGGCTATGGGAATAAGTCAGGGCAGAACCATTTTTAAGCCGAATTTCCATCCATTTGCTACATTTTATGTACTTTTCTTATTGCCATTGCCTCATAAGGGTTTTTTCTAAGTAGATAATTCTGATAAAATGAAAAAGACAAACAATAGCCGGCTATCCCGACGTACATTTTTGGGAACATCAACCGCAGCGATGGGTGGCCTCATGCTGGGCACCCAGGGAAGTTTTGCCGCCCCGGCCATACTCAAGCATTTTCGCAAACCCAGTTCACTGATTGATGGTGTGCAGATAGGTGTCATTACTTACTCATACCGAAGTATGCCTGACCAAAGTGCTGAAGCCACACTGCAGTATGTGCTGGATAGCGGCATCAATGCCATTGAATTGATGGGTGATCCTGCAGAGAGCTTTGCTGGCAAACCGGAGAGCCCGGTAGACCGAAGAGCCATGTGGGGATTGATCCGGAAAGAAAGAAACAATGAGCTCACCGATAATGAAGCCACCGAACTCAAAGAGATGCAAGCCGCTCGTGACATGTATAACAAAGAGGTAGCCATGTGGCGTGAGAAAGTTGACTACAATAAATTTAAGCAACTGAAGAAACTCTATGATGCCTCTGGTGTAAGCATTTATGGTTTTAAACCCAGTGCTTTCGGAAAAGATAATACCGATGCCGAGATTAATTATGGGTTTAAGGCTGCCAAAGCACTGGGTGCCAGTCATGTAACACTGGAGCACCCCAGTGATGATGCACATACTCAAAAGTTGGGTGAAATGGCAGCCAAACATAAAGTTTATGTTGCCTACCACGGTCATACCCAGGAAACTCCCACCTTTTGGGACACCGCCCTGGAGCAATCCAAATGGAACGCGATGAATATCGACATTGGTCACTATGTGGCTGCTGGCAATACCGATGCCCTGGGTATCATAGAAGCCAAAAATGATCGCATTCTCAGCATGCATATGAAAGACCGCCAAACACCCGAAAACGGCCAGGCGAATCTGCCCTGGGGACAAGGTGATACTCCCCTGAAGGAAATTCTGGCCCTTATGCGAGATAACAAATACGATTTCCCTGCCACCGTGGAATTAGAATATGAAATTCCAGAAGGATCAGACGCGGTCAAGGAGGTAGCCAAATGTCTCGATTACTGTCGTCAGGCATTGACTATGTAGGTTAGGTGTTGGCAAAATGGCCGGTTGGCTTGTTAGCGTATTAGCCTGATAGTCGGTTAGTTGGAGGAGAATTGGGTACTGAGAACTGTATCGTCCTGAAATAAGTTGACAGAATTATTGAATTGTAAACAGTTCCATTTGCCTAGGATCTATGAATTCTTTCTGGTTATCATAGGTAAAAATCTGCATTTTCGATCTCTGTTCCAAGGGTA
>JAUILF010000226.1 GCA_030433135.1 Bacteroidia bacterium
CAACAATATTTGTATCAAAACCTAAAAGTGAAGCTGTTTGCATTAAATCCATCGCCTTACCCTCAGCGAAATTCTCTTTAATATCAACGATAACAACTTCTGAAGCGAAGTTCTGAATAGCAATATATTCAGCACAACTGGCACCTACTGCTCCGGCACCTACAACTGTTACTTTCATAATGTATTATAAATTTGAAATTTGATTTTTATTTGAGTTTACAAAGTTAAAAATCTTAGGAACATTCCCACACTTTTTCAGATTATCAGTAATAATACTTATAAGCAACACTGTATAATTACTTACAAAAATAAACTTTTACTCGATTGACCTCATATCGTCTCTCTATAATTTCTATATGTCCTTAAATTTCAGTAAACTTGGGACAGAATTATTTCTCTATAATTCGAAACAATTTCAGAATGAATCTACCACCAGAAGACATAGCACTCATTGAAAAGTATGTGAATGGGAATCTGGATCCGCAGGAAAGCAAGGCTTTTCGCGTAAAAATGGAAAGTGAAGATTTTGCGGCCGAGGTGAGATTTTATGAGTCTCTGAAAAGATCCGGAAAAGAGCTTGGGCGGGAGGAAATCCGGAGTCAGATGCTTGAGTGGGACCATGAAAGTGACAACACAGTACAGATACGAAGGCGTTGGATGATCGCTGCGGCGATATCGCTATTGTGCATTGCCGCCGTCGCCTATTTCTATGTGAGGGATTATGCCAATGTTGACATTTATCAGGTCCATTTCAAGCAGTTTCCAAATCTTGTCGATCCTATTGAAAAAGGTAACTCCGAAGCTTCCACGATTTCACAGTTGTATGAATCCCGGAACTACATGGATGCCGCTTCCTCAGTACCCACTGATTCGCTGCAGAGGTTTTATCAGGCATTGGCATATATGGAATCCGAAGCATTTGCAGATGCGGCGCTGATACTCGAAGAACTAGCTTCGACACCTGGATTTCGCTTCATGGATGAGGCTCGGTGGTACCTTGCCCTCTGTTACTATCGTCAACAGCGTTGGACAGACAGCAGAACATTGTTTGAAAACATAGGCGAAAACGATGACCATCCCTATCAGATGGAGAGCATACAATTACTGGAGCAATGGCCATCTGACGAATAGAACGCTTGGAAAACAAAAATGGAGTTCTATTCAGAGGAAGACTCCTTGTAAATTTCGAGTTTGACCTCCACCACCCCTTCTTCGATCATGTCCAGTTCAATAGCTGCTTTTTTGGATAGATCAATGATGCGCTTCATATTGTAAGGTCCGCGATCATTTACTGTTACCGTTGTTTGTTGGTTGTTTTCAAGGTTGGTAACCCTTATCACAGTGCCGAGGGGTAGATCTCTGTGAGCCGCCGTCAGGGCTGCTGTGTCGTAAGGGATACCACTTGCCGTAGCTCGACCCTGAAAAAAGTCGGCATAATAGGACGCGAGGCCTGTTTCCGTTGATTCGATCTTTGGGCCACAGTTGATCAGAAGGACCAGAAAAATAAGGGAGCTCCAGTGTAAGGTACGCATAACAAATATGTCATTTCGGGAATGTTGGACCTCTGCCACACATCCAATTTTTCTCGTAATTTAAGGGGCTGATCGCGAATTGCCACGAAAGATGAGGAGCTTTTTTTATTCTGCAATTGTTTGTATTGGAATTACATCCTGCGGCAGGTCTCTGCCTGATGACGTGTCTGGTGTGATGGTCAACTTACCCGATGATATCAGCTATAATTTTCACGTCAAACCCATCCTCTCTGACCGATGCTATGCATGTCACGGACCGGACGGAGAGACTCGTGAAGCTGGTTTGCGTCTGGATATTGCTGATGAAGCAACCAGCAGGCTGGAAAGTGGACATGTTGCGATCGTATCGGGTAAAGTAAATCAAAGTGCCCTTGTAGACCGGATACTAAGTCACGATCCGGAAACCATGATGCCACCTCCTGACTCAAAATTGAGTCTTTTACCGGAGGAAAAAGCCATTCTGATCAAGTGGATCGACCAGGGCGCAAAATTTGAACCTCACTGGTCCTTTATAAAACCCGAAAGACCGGATGTGCCCCAGGTTGATGGCAATATAGCCAACCCGATTGATGCTTTTGTGCTGGCCAGTTTGCCTGGGCAGGGACTGATGCCATCACAACCTGCAGAAAAAGAACGATTACTTAAGAGGGTATATATGGATCTGACCGGGCTGCCCCCTACTGTTCGGGAAATGGATGCTTTTCTTGAGAATGACGACCAGGATGCTTACGAAACCGTGGTGGATAAATTACTGAGCTCGGATGCACATGCGGAAAGGTTAACCATGGAGTGGATGGATGTATCCCGTTATGCTGATTCACATGGTCTGCACGCTGATGGATGGCGCAATATGTGGCCCTGGAGAGACTGGGTTATTGATGCTTTTAAGAATAATATGCCTTATGATCAGTTTATCACAATGCAGTTAGCCGGTGACTTACTTCCGAATGCGGGACGTGAGGAAATACTGGCCACAGCTTTTCATCGCAATCATCCCATGACGGCAGAGGGGGGCGCCATCGATGAAGAATTCAGATTGGAATATGTAGCTGATCGGACCAATACGACAGCAACTGTTTTGATGGGGTTAACCATGGAATGTGCCCGCTGTCATGATCACAAATTTGACCCGATATCTCAGGCTGAATATTACAGTATGACGGCTTTCTTCAATAATCAGAAGGAACTGGGTATGACTGGTGATGATGGAAATTATGGGCCTATTCTGACATTGGAATCGCCTTCTACCAGGCAGACATTATCGGTACTCGACCGGGAGATCATGGAACTGAACCAACAGATCAATCAGCGTGAAAGTGATATAGAATCCCTGGAGGATTATCTGGAAAACCTACCAGAAGACATAAACCCGAATGAACACCTGGCGGCCTACTTTCCTATGGAATCTCTGGCAGAGAGAAAAGAAAAGGACCGCACCTTTCTGGTAGTGGATGGAAATAACAAAGCTACTTCCAATGGAAGTCCATCTCTGGCTGAAGGAATACAGGGAACCGCCCTGGAATTTGACCAGGAATATGATGTGCTTTCCCTGGAGGACGTGGGTGGCATAGATGTGCAAGATGAGATGTCGACGGGAATGTGGATCAACACCACCAAACGCAATCCGGAGAAGACCCAGGTGCTGATTGGGAATGCTGGAAACAAGAATAATTTCTGGCGGGGTTGGGATTTCTATCTGGACCAGGAAAACAGGCTTTGTTTACGGCTAATCCACTCTCTACCTCACAACTACCTTCATATTCGCACTCAGGACTCCATTCCGGTCCGACAATGGACACACGTAGCTTTTACCTATGATGGTTCAGGAGAGGCACAAGGAGGAAAACTCTTTATCAACGGCAGACAGGAGGATGTGGATGTGGTATTCAATCAATTGAATAAGAATATCAGAACGGTTACCAGTGGAGCTCACAAAGAAGATCAACGGCCATTGTATGTTAGCAAGAGCTATCGTGCGTTTACAGGTGACAATGGCATTTTTGAGGGAAAAATCGATGAATTAAGGATTTACGACAGGGAGGTTTCCAATCTTCATATTGCTAGAATTGCAGGAGTGGACATGGACCAATTGAGCGATTCCGATCGCTGGAGTTATGTATTTACAAAGGACCCTAAAATCGGGATGTTGAAGCAGGAAAGGGCTGCATTGATTAAGAGATCCAACTCTATCAGAGATACCATTCCCGAAATCATGGTTATGGAGGAAATGCAGGAGCCACGTCCTACATATGTCCTGGATCGTGGTCAGTACAATACTCCTCTTGAAGAGGTAGATCCGGCAACACCGGTGAAGGTATTGCCATTCGGAGATGAATTTCCGACCAATCGATTGGGATTGGCAGAATGGCTGTTTCATCCTGATCATCCTCTTACATCCCGCACCACAGTAAATCGTTACTGGCAAATGATCTTTGGTAGTGGAATTGTAAAAACGGCAAATGATTTCGGTAGTCAGGGTGCTTTACCATCACATCCCGAATTACTTGATTGGCTGGCGGTCGAGTTTCGCGAAAGTGGCTGGGATCTGAGAGCTTTATTGAAAATGATGGTCATGTCTTCGACCTATCGTCAATCCTCGGTAACAACTGCTGAGCAAAGAACCAGGGATCCTGAGAATGTGTACTTGTCGTATGCACCTTCTTATCGATGGCCGGCAGAAATGATCAGGGATAATGCACTTGCCGCCAGTGGTCTGCTGATCGAAAAAGTCGGGGGACCCAGTGTCAAACCCTATCAACCGGATGGACTCTGGATTGAAAAAGGTACTTTTTCGCATATGCTTCTGCGTTATGAGGAAGATCAGGGAGAGAACCTTTATAGACGTAGTTTGTACACTTTTATCAAGCGAACATCTCCTCCTCCGGCTATGACCATTTTTGATGTACCCAGCCGTGATGTTTGTACCGTGACCAGGGAGTCTACCAATACGCCATTGCAAGCCCTGGTACTTCTGAATGATCCCCAGTTTGTAGAGGCTGCTCGGGTACTGGCTGAGAGAATTCAAAGAGAAGGACAGAACATAGAAGAAAGAGCCATACTGGCTTTCAGGCTGGTCACCGGGCGGAAACCTACAGAGCCCGAAGTGGAAGTTCTGAAAAACACGTACGATCAGCAGTATCTCTCATTTACGGAGAGTCCCTCCGGTGCCAGGGAACTCCTTGCCGTAGGTGATTTTGAAAGGGATCCATCTCTTCCATTGATAGAAACAGCAGCTTTGACTGTGATGTCCAGTAGCATCCTCAATCACGACGAAGCTTATATGAAAAGATAGAATATGCATTGTCATCACACCCATCATAAGTATACTCGAAGAGATTTTCTGACCCGGACATCACTGGGTCTGGGTGCTGCCACCTTAGCGAGTCTGCTCAATCCTGTCTCCATTTTTGGCAAGGCTGACCAACGCTTTTCTGGAGCTTTACCCGGTAAGCCCGATTTTGCTCCCACGGCTAAAAGAGTGATCTATCTGTTTCAGAGTGGAGCTCCTTCCCAAATTGACCTATTTGACCATAAGCCCCTTTTGCAAAAAATGCATGGTGAGGAATTACCTGAGTCTGTGAGACAGGGTCAGAGGCTGACTGGAATGACCGCAGGGCAAAGTTCTTTTCCATTGGTAGGTACTCCTTTTCAATTTGATCAGTACGGTGAATCCGGGGCCTGGGTTAGTGAACTTATGCCATACACCTCCCAAATAGTGGATGATCTGTGTTTTGTGAAGTCGATGTATACCGAAGCCATCAATCATGATCCAGCAGTCACCTTTATACAGACGGGTTCACAGTTTCCGGGCAGGCCATCCATGGGGTCCTGGCTGAGTTATGGATTAGGAACGGACAATGAAAATTTGCCTTCGTTCGTCGTCCTGGTCACCAAGGATAAAACAGGCCAACCTTTGTATGCCAGGTCGTGGGGAAATGGGTTTCTCCCTTCCCAGTATCAGGGTGTTCAGTTTAGATCTGGCAAGAATCCGGTATTGTATCTGGACAATCCACCAGGAGTGACGCAAGCAGAGAGATCACAGCAACTTGCCGACTTGAAAGCATTACAGGAATTGCAGTATGACGCTGTGGGAGATCCTGAGATCAATGCCCGGATTGCGCAATATGAAATGGCCTTTCGCATGCAGACTTCGGTTCCCGAGATCATGGATACATCGGGCGAACCTGAACACATTTACGATATGTATGGGGATGATGCCCGAAAACCCGGTACTTATGCAGCCAATTGCCTGCTGGCCAGGAGGCTGGCGGAGCGGGGAGTAAAGTTTATTCAGCTTTACCATCAGGGCTGGGATCAACATGGCAATCTGCCCAACGCCATCAAAGTTCAATGTAAAGAGACTGATCAGGCATCAGCGGCCCTGATCAAAGATCTCAAGCAGAGAGGTATGCTGGATGATACGCTGGTCATTTGGGGTGGGGAATTTGGCAGGACCAACTACTCCCAGGGCAGGCTGACTGAGACCAATTTTGGTCGGGATCATCATCCAAATTGCTTTTCGATTTGGATGGCCGGGGGTGGTGTCAAACCCGGAGTGAGTTATGGCCTCACCGATGAATTTGGCTACCGTGTAGCAAGTGACGGGGTACATATTCACGATTTTCAGGCTACCGTTTTACATATGCTGGGGATCGATCACGAGCAACTCACCTATAAATACCAGGGCCGGAGATTCAGACTAACAGATGTACATGGACATGTGATGAAAGATTTATTACAGTCATGAGTAAAACCCATCCATATGTGT
Source organism: Bacteroidia bacterium (assembly GCA_030433135.1). Classification (GTDB taxonomy): domain Bacteria; phylum Bacteroidota; class Bacteroidia; order Chitinophagales; family Saprospiraceae; genus JABDMH01. The sequence continues at coordinate 6,301 of JAUILF010000226.1, forward strand.
GGCTATGCTTATGTCTGGGGGCAATATGGGCATGTTCATCAGACTCTCCATTGAGCTATAGCAGTGATGTAAAGCCAATTTTAAATGAGAACTGTCTGGCGTGCCATGGTGGGATCAAACAACTTGGAGGATTCAGTCTGCTTTTTGAGGAGGACGCGCTGGCCGAAAACGAATCAGGAAAACCAGCCATCATCCCGGGTAACTCCCGGCAAAGTGAACTCATCAGGAGATTAAGGACCTCAGATCCCGAGATCAGAATGCCACAAGACCATGAGCCACTTCCCGAGTCTCAAATCCGTATTCTTGAGCAATGGATTGATGAGGGAGCAAAATGGGATCAACATTGGGCTTATGCTCCACTGAAACTACCGGAGGTTCCCGAGATCGATACTGCATGGGGATTAAATGAGATAGATAAGTTTATTTACCGGCAATTAGTGGAGCAGAACTTAAGACCTTCCGGGGCTGCCTCTGACGCCAATCTGGCCAGACGGCTCAGTTTCGACCTGCTGGGACTACCTCCTGATCAGGAGCAGGTAGCCATCTTTTTGGATGATCCCGGTAAAGAGAATTATGCAAGACTGGTGGATACCTTGCTGCGGTCACCTCACTTTGGGGAGAAACTGGCTGCTATGTGGCTGGACCTGGCCAGGTATGCAGATTCCAATGGCTATGAGAAAGATATGGGCCGATCAGTATGGAGGTATCGCGATTGGGTAATCAAGGCATTTAATGCTGATATGCCCTTCGACCAATTTACGATTGAACAACTGGCGGGTGACCGGCTACCCTCTCCGGATCATAGTCAATTGATTGCCACCGCATTCCATAGAAATACGATGACCAATACCGAAGGTGGAACCGAAGATGAAGAGTTCAGGACCATGTCAGTGATGGACAGGGTCAATACTACTTTTGAGGTTTGGCAGGCCACTACCATGTCCTGTGTTCAATGCCACTCTCACCCTTATGATCCATTCAGGATGGAGGACTATTACCACGCATTTGCTTACCTCAATAACACCCAGGATGCCGATTTGGATAGTGAATATCCATACCTCCTCGAAACAGATCAACAGCAGGCAGATATGAAGGAAGTCATCGGTTGGATTAATGAGCTGGAGGAGTCACCTTCTGCGGAAGGAGTTATTGATCGGGACCTGATAAGGCAGACACTCTTTCCGAGATTACAGGCTGACTTTGCCGATGATTTTCAACATGTTCTGATTTCACATGATGGAACCTTCAGCAATTCATCGTACAATTCGAACAACCAAAAGCACAAGAAATACTTTCTCCTCTTTGAGGATATCCCGCTTGATCAATTGCAGGCGGTGAGATATCATTATTTCAGCAAGGGCGATGATGCCCTGATAGAGGTAAGGCTGGATTCGGTAAACGGTCCGGTCATCAGTTCCGCTCCGATGCTTGCCAGCGATCACCAGAATCCTGATTGGCAATGGAAGTCGTTTCCGGTTGAGACCAAAATCAACGGCATGCACGATCTGATTTTTTGCTTTATCAACACCACCGGTGATTTTCATGCCGGTGTGGTTACTCTGGATGACATCATATTGGACTATGCGGGGATTTCTCTTGAAAATCCCATGATCGAGTACCAGGATAGTTTGCTTGCATTGTATCGCAAGGGGGTAAAGACACCCATCATGAAAAACAGGTCTGAGCAACTCTGGAGGGAGACCCATATTTTCGAGAGGGGCAATTACCTGGTAAAAGGAGACAAAGTGACTCCCGCAGTACCCGGTATTTTCGCAGATCCTGAAAAACCTGTCAATAACCGGCTTGAATTTGCACAATGGATGGTTAGTGATGCCAACCCATTGACCGCCAGGGTTATCGTGAACAGGATTTGGGAGCAGATCTTCGGCCGGGGCATTGTTGAAACGGTCGAGGATTTTGGTACGCAGGGATCAACACCCACTCATGAGGAACTATTAAATTACCTGGCATACCGGTTTTCGCATGACTGGAACTGGAGTGTAAAAAGGTTGATCCGGGAAATGGTTACCTCTGCCACCTACCAGCAGTCTTCAAAAGTAACAACACTTCAACTCGAGAAGGATCCAGATAATATCTGGTATGGCAGGGGAAGCAGAACCCGGCTCACTGCCGAACAAATTCGGGATCAGGCTCTGGCCGTAAGTGGTCTGCTCAATCCCCGTATCGGTGGCAAAAGTGTGATGCCTCCCCAACCCGATGGAGTATGGCAGATTGTGTACAGCAATGCCAGATGGAAAGCCGAAAAAGAGGAAGATAAATACCGTAGAGGTTTGTATACTTATTGGAAAAGAACGACACCTTATCCTTCAATGATCGCTTTTGATGCACCAAGCAGGGAATTTTGTGTTTCCCGGCGCATCGGGACCAACACCCCCCTACAGGCTCTGGTTACACTCAATGATCCCGTATTCGTGGAAGCGGCAGAAGCATTGGCTACGTGGATGAAACAGCAAGGGAAAGGAGATCTTGAAAAAGCCATCATGGCGGGATATAAGAAAATCCTGTTGATCCCACCTGAACCCATGACTATTGAGGTTCTCAGTGATTTGTTTGAAGAGGCTAACCAACCGCTACCGATGATGATTGCTCACAAGGAAGAAAAAGATGCAGTGCTGAAGCCAATGACCGTAGTGGCAAATGCTCTGCTCAACCTCGACGCAGTACTCAATAAAAGTTAATATGCATTTACTGGAAGAACTAGCTTACAGACAATCTCAGGCCCATACCAGGAGGCATTTTCTCAAATCATGTGCTATGGGTTTAGGGGGGATGGCATTGGGTTCATTGATGGGTGGATGTGGTTCCAAATATACAGACGGTCAAATTTCTCCTGGTCTGGCTACGGATATGAGTCATTTTCCAGCCAGGGCCAAAAGAGTAATCTACCTTCATATGGCGGGCTCACCCTCCCAGTTGGAATTGTTTGATTATAAACCGGTATTGAATCAACTGCATGACCAGGCATGCCCACCTTCACTACTGGAAGGCAAGAAGTTTGCTTTCATAAGTGGTGTTCCCAAGATGTTGGGTAACCAGGCAAACTTTGCACAGAGGGGCTCTTCAGGAGCCTGGGTTTCCGATCATTTTCGCCATTTTCAGGAGGTTGTGGACGATGTGTGTTTTCTCAAGGCCATGCATACAGATGAGTTTAATCATGCACCTGCACAGTTGCTGTTGTACTCTGGGAGCCCGCGCCTGGGAAGACCTTCGATGGGGTCGTGGGTCACTTATGGACTGGGATCAGAAAATGAAAATTTGCCGGGCTTCGTGGTCTTGGTTTCCGGTGGTTTGACCCCTTCAGCAGGTAAAAGTGTGTGGGGGAATGGTTTTCTGCCATCTGTTTATCAGGGAGTGCAGTGCCGGTCTAAGGGAGACCCGGTGCTATATCTGAGTGACCCTCACGGTATGAGCCGTGACCTCCGCAGAAAATCCATCGATGCCATAAACAAAATCAACGAGCGAGAATACGAAGTGATGGGTGACCCGGAAATTGTCACCCGGATTTCACAATACGAAATGGCTTTCAAAATGCAGGTTTCGGTACCTGAGGTGATGGATATCAGTCAGGAACCGGACTATATACACGAAATGTATGGGACTCAGCCAGGCAAGTCCTCCTTTGCCAATAACTGTCTCATGGCGAGAAGGATGGCAGAAAAGGGTGTCAGATTTATTCAGTTATTCCATTGTGGATGGGATA
>JAUILF010000227.1 GCA_030433135.1 Bacteroidia bacterium
TGGGAGTATCGACAACATATTCGAAGATAAAATAAAGATAAGATGAGTGTGCGAAGTGCTGACAAGCGTGAAGCGATTCTGTCAGTCTCCAATAGCTCCTCTATGACCTCTGACCCGGCTACCGGCTACCAATAATCGGCCACCATCCCAATTACCAGCTGGAATAACGGATACCAAGATTGAGTGTTAGCGCCCGGCCTTGTGCTTCTACAAGAAAACTATTGGTAAAATAAGTGTACAGCAATTCCACTTCCCAGCGACTGGTGATCTGGTATTTCGCTCCCAAACCAGGCTGGAAAAAATAATCAAGTTCCGGTGCCCAGTAGGGACTGAAATTTACCAGGGTGTAAATTGTGGATTTGGAGGTGGGGAAATAGCTAAAAATTCCCGTGACGGGGGTAGAAAATCGATTGAGTCTACCCTCTTCTTTTTTACCCATGTCTTCGATGAAGAAATCCAACTCTGCAAATAATGCATATTTACTTCCTATGTCGAAGTCATTAAAAACCTGGGTAAACCAGCTGGGACCATCCCAATCTATCCATGGAGAATCAGTCAGGTCATCTCTCAAGGGAATCCACAATGCTGATTGTACAGAAAAGTTGGTCCAGCGTGGATGTGGGGCCCATCTGATTTTTGGACCCAGCGTGGACACCACTGCTCTTCCACCGGTAGCATCTTCAAGCGAAAATACCTTGAAGGGAGAAGCAGGCGCATCATGAACACTCACCCGTCGATAACGCAAATCAAAACCAACATTAAATGTCGAACTCACCCCATAGACAGCACTCAGTATCGAAGTAAAGTAACTTTCCCTAACCTCTCCGTTCTGTGATGAAGGTGTTGTCTGTTGAGAATAGAGGTTATTAAACCATTTTACCTCTACTTCACCAGCCGGAATAGTAGATGAAACTACATATCTACTCACATTGGTGGCATCGAGAGCACCACCGGGAAGGTTCAATGCCCAGTCATAAGCATAGTAAGAAAATGATACGGATTGTGGTACCTCTTCACCCCGGTAACGATTGACAAATGCAAGAACTTCGTCCCTGGATCCACCAAAATCCTCCGCGTACCAATCAAAGATGCGCGACAGGTGCAGGCGCTCATTTTCAGGGTCATAATGTAAAAAAGCTGAATCTGACAGGGCTGTCCTGGTCTGATCATCCAGCTGCCCCCCCAAAGTCTGGGGCAGATAGGCCCGCTCCAATAATCTTGGGCAACCCAACGAGGCACAACTCAGTGCGAAGTGAATCCTTGGGTCGGGAAACTGTGTTAACAAAATGTCCTTTTCCAGACCATCAAGCGTAACCTCTTTGCCTCCCAGCGGGTTGGTCTGGCGATCAAAGAATCCATAGACCTTCAGCACACTGGCAATGGGAAACTCATCCAGCACTTCCTTTACCACCATCAAATTGTATGCGTTGATAAGGTAAGCCTTTGCTGTATCGCCTCCCAAAGTGCGATAATCAAAATCGGCTATGAAGTCCCCCAAAGGCACCAGGTCCTTTCTTATCCCGGGATCACTATAGTTCACCATTCCCTGATCCACATAACTGGCAAAGAAGCTGTCAGCTCCCGCAAAGAACTCCGACAGACTCCCAGACTGCCCGCGAAGCCCGACCGAGCACATCACACTTACTAACCACAAAAGTATACGTGTAGTCATAACCTGGACCAAAAATAATCAAGATATGACCAATGTACTGTCCGTCAGCCGACTTTAGCAGCCAATCCCTGGTTTATATCCTTTGGTCGATCTTTTTTGATTAGGACGATTCAATTTCATATTATTATGATATCATTTTAATATCAAAACATGAAAGAAAAACTAATAAGTCCTATCAACGGCTATCTCATGATCCTGGTCATATTGGTGATGGTACTGGTAATCATCACCGGAATAAGTACTCGCATGCCATCACTCATTATTCCTGGTGTGGTGCTTTTCCTCTTTTTTCTAAAGGGAATGGTGATGGTTTACCCCAATGGTTCTAAGGTAATGACACTTTTTGGGGCATATCACGGTACCATCCGTAAAGATGGCCTCTTCTGGACCAATCCCTTTTATTACCGTCAAAGTATCAGTTTAAGAGCCCGTAACTTTGACAGTGAGAGAGTCAAAGTAAACGACAAACATGGCAATCCAATCCTGATCAGTGTTATCCTGGTGTGGAAGGTGGAGGACACCTACAAAGCCGCTTTTGAAGTGGATATTTACGAGAGCTTTGTCAGGGTACAAACCGATGCTGCTGTGAGAAAGCTGGCCAGTATGTTTTCGTACGACAATTTTGATGATGATCAAACGGAAATTACTCTGAGATCCGGTGTTCAGGAGGTTAACGACGAACTCGAACGGGAACTTACAGAGAGATTAGCCATTGCCGGTATAACCGTTATGGAAGCCAGGGTAGGTTATCTGGCCTATGCCCCCGAGATTGCCAATGCCATGTTAAAACGCCAGCAGGCAGAGGCGGTAATAGCTGCCAGATTCAAGATCGTAGAAGGTGCCGTCAGTATGGTCGAAATGGCACTAAAGGATCTCGTGGATAAAGAAATTGTAGAATTCGATCCGGACAAGAAAGCCAGTATGATCAGTAATCTCATGGTAATATTATGCTCTGACCGCGAAGCAACACCTGTTGTCAACACAGGTACTTTGCATCAGTAGATAGCAGCAAGGTTTATGACTAAAAAGAAGTTTGTACTGCGAGTGGAAGAGAAGACCATGAAGGCTGTGGAAAAGTGGGCTGCAGACGAGTTCAGAAGTGTCAATGGCCAGTTGGAGTGGATGATTACCAAAATGCTTAGGGATGCGAGACGCCTTCCCAAAGACACCAGGAATGAGGATCAGGAATGAAACTGAGTAGTGAGATAATCTCTGACAGATCCATCAGTAACCTCACCTATCCAGATTTCTTCACAATCGTTCAGGCGGGCAAAGGAAGTCAATGCAGGCCCCCACTTTTCGACAGGGACTTTATGTCCCGGCTCCAAAGTCAGTCTTTGAACCTTGAGGGTTGATGACTGTCGATCGGCCTTGATATCGGCCCTGGCTACAAACTGGTCCCCATACTGCACCGGCAGGCAAAAGTACCCGTATTTACGTTTTGCCTTGGGGACATAGCATTCAATCTGATAATCAAAGTCAAAGAGTGAACTCAATCTCTGCCTTTGAATGGTGACATGATCAAAAGGTGACAACAATCTGAGTTTTTTGCTTACTCGGTAGGATTGATCGATGGCTTCGGGCAGACAAAAGTATTCCTGATCATCCAAACCTTTTACCCGAATACGAACAACCTCTCCAGCATGAAGTCTTTCACGAGCTCTGCTGGCAATCACCTTCCTCATACCCCGTCTGAGGTAGGCCATTTCACTCTCAGATACCAGACCATATGATCTAATCCCCTTATCGATTAGGTAATCAGCGTATTCATCGAGGGTCGGAGTGGTCGTGTTCACTCCATTCGGTACCACCCTTTCGGTAAGGTCGTAGACTTTCTGAAAGCCTTTGCGTTCCCTGATCATCAATTTTCCCTCCAGGAAGAGTCGTTCAAGAGCCCTTTTTGCCGGTTTCCAATCCCACCAACCTTGACCTTTGACGGGTTTGGCTGACTCAAAATCACGGGCCATCATAGGACCTTCTTTGGTCACCTGTTCCAATACTCTTGCCATGACTTTCGGTTCAGGACGTGGCCAATTGTCTTTTCCTGATCGAAAAAACGACTTGGTGTGATGGGTAAACCGAAAATCCGGCATAGGCAAATAGGATGCTGCATGGGCCCAGTACTCAAATACATCGCCTTGCTTTTGCAAATTGGAAAGATGGCTTTTCTTATAGGAGGAATTACGGGAGGCCAATATATGGTGATGGGCTCTCAATACAACTGATATCGTATCAATTTGAACATACCCAATATCACGGATCATGTTTAATGCCCCAACCTGGCCAACACCATACGGATCTTTTCTATGAAGCCCCCCGGCAGTCAGGGCAAGAGCCCTGGCCCTCTTCCTGGAAATGGTTAATGGTTTTGAAGACACTTCTCTGTAATCCCGATTAATGGAAATTAAAGATAATAAGTTCAATTCATCGCCCCAGGTCAAAGATTGGGGATTCACTGAAAATATAGTGCCGGGACGTTATCCTTCCTAGAGCAACAACTTGTCATCACCGGCCAAAATCTTGAGCATACGAGGATCATTACGTCGATCGGGAATGTTCCAGGAGGGACTTGCCCCCGGATAACCTAACCTAATGTGGAGCTCTCCGGAAAACCTGGCCGTCACCGGATCCGCAGTAACCCAATCACAACTTCCGGACGAATAGGAAGCCCAAAAATATCCGGTATACATCACCTTGTCATCCGCCACCAGGGCAAATGGCATATGATGTCCATCGTCCGGCAGATTTTCCAGTTCTGATTTACCCAGATCAGATAACAAAAAAGTAAAATTAACGGCATTGTAATGCTCAATATCCCGGTATCGAATCAGAGGTTGATTGGCGAGTCTGATCGAGGATTCATCAATCTGTAAAGAACCTTCTTCCGTGTCATATTCATCCAGTAAATAAATAGAAACGTCGCTATTCCAGGCAGCAAGATTGATCGGCTCATTATCCTTACACCCTGAAATAATCAGGATCATTGACAACAAGATGGGGAGTGATAGCTTATTCATCATACTTAAGTAAAATACCGAATTATTATTACAATATCCAATAATATTCGGACTGATTTTTACTTACAGTATTTAATTTCAAAATGGCCACAAGCCATCGACCCGTGCACGAGAACAACTACTTATCAGAAGGGGCATAAACACGAATCACTTCACCGGGTCGAACGAGTTTAAGTCCTTCAGTGTCGGCCTCCCGGAGTTCTCCAAATATATTGACCGGACTGGCAGCTCTTGGTTCATTTGCAACGACTTACAGGAGTAGGTCCAAAAAAGATGCAAAAAGCAGGCATATGCGGCCAGTAAGCCAATGAACCTACTTCCACCACTTCTTTGGCATCTGCTTCCAATTTGGAGTGGACAGGAACTGCAAAATATATTTCATCACCCCAAACCTGAGTTGAACCCGGACTATGCATTAGGCCTTTCTATTACGAGCCAAATATGCTGCAAATACGGGCACATAAGCACTTTTTGATTCTCACCATAACGGTTAACTATGTTTGTGAGTCAAAAAGCACTTGGAGCACCCGTCTTTATTGCCTATTTGACTCTCATAACGAAATCCCAATGAATAATCCGGGTTGAGGATTCGAAAGGCAGGTTTTCAAAGATGGCCCTTCCTGTAGGAGTGTCAAACAACCGGGCAGGAAATGCCTTGTCTCCTGCTTCAATCACGATTTCCATGCACAATGTTTTACTCCGTTAATTGCTCCTCGAATAGCTGGTAGATTCGCTTGTATTCATCTGCCCAACTTGAGGGTTCTACAAAACCATGGCCTTCCATAGGAAACACCGCCAGCTCCCAATGATCCTTCCCCAACTCGATAAATCGCTGACTCATTCGAACCACATCCTGAAATTGCACATTGGTATCTACCATTCCGTGTAGCATTACCAGTTCCCCCTCCAGGCCTTCTGCATGATAAATAGGCGAACTCCTCCTGAAGGCGATGCTGTCCGTAACCGGGGTATTGAGAATGTTAGAGGTATATCCATGATTATAATGGGCCCAATCCGTCACACTGCGCAAGGCTGCTCCACATTTAAAGGTTCCCGGTGCTGTACACAAGGCCATCAGGGTGATAAACCCACCGTATGAACCACCGTATATTCCCAAGCGATCTGCATCAAGCCCCTCCTGCTCCACCAGGTATCTGGCGCCATCCACCTGGTCATCCAGGTCCTGCCCACCCATGAACCTGTAGATGGCTGTACGCCAGTCTCGTCCATAACCGGCACTGGCACGATAATCTATATCAAGTACCGTATAACCCATATCGGTCAGAAAATTGTGAAACATGTACTCACGGTAGTAACTACTCCACCATTTGTGGACATTATGCAAGTACCCCGCCCCATGTACAAAAATGATACCTGCACCATTGGACTTACTTTCTTCGGGCCGGTAAATTCTGGCCGGAACCTCGACACCATCTCTTGCCGTAAAGTGAATAATCTCAGGGTCTCTCCATTCATAGGCCATGAAATCTTCAGTAGTACTTTCTGTTATGCGTACCAAAGGTGCTCCGGACTGATTGGCCTTGAGATATAGCTCAGTAGGCCGGTTAGCATAGCTGTGTAAAATGGCAAGTTGCTCACCGTTGGGTGAAACCTTTACCTCGTGCTTGCCGGGAGCAGAGGTGATTTTTTCCATGGAGCCATCAAGGTCCAATAGATAGAAATGGTTTTCAAACGGTCCTTCCCTACTGGCATGCACGTAAAATGCATCCTTTTCAGGAGTAAGCGATACATCCAGGACCTCCCAGGCTCCATCCGTCAACTGCTTCCTGGTTTTAGTTGGTACGTGATAGGTATATACATGTGAAAATCCGGTTTCCTCGGATTGAAAGTACAGGGTTTCATTATCACCAAGCCAACCAATATTTCCGGCACTTCCATTGAAACCACCAATGCCGGGACCTCCCACCCAGGCTGTATCACTTTGCCGGTCAATGAGTGTCAAGTCACCGTCATCCAGGTTCAGGCTCATGATCCAGCGGTCCTTATTGTCCGAAGACCGTATCACTACCACAGTGAGACTGCCATCCTCATTGTATACAGGTGCATGCATCATGACTTCTCTGGGTGTTTCAAATGTATCGACATAGGCTAAGGAGTCCCGGTGGTAAAAGCGATAGTAATCAGGTTTGTCATAAATTCCGGGCAAACCATTAAATGTCACCTGATAATTGGTATCCCGGTCGACATCGTAAATCCAGTAAGAGGACTTTGACGACGCACTGCCTACTTTGGGTCTTGCATTTAACTCGTCCAGGTAGCCACTTTCCGTGACAAAATCAGGCACCATAGTCCTCTTGTTATTTGATTCGGAGGTTACCAGTTCATACGTTACAAATTTGCCGTCCGGACTCAACTTTTGATCGGACAGCCTGTCCTTACCTATATATATTTTCCGAGGTCTATCGGGATTCTCAGCCTGATCCTTTTTCTCCCTGAATTCCCTGTCCTCCTTCCTCTCCCTCAGAATATCAAACAACTCCAACTGGTCATCTTCCAGCCATTGTTGCTGATCATCCAGCTTCTTTTCATCCGGTTCATTGCCATCTACAAATTGAGTAATCTGTTTTGTAAAGCCGGTTTGCTGATCCCAGATATAAATGTTGTCATCCCGGATATAAGTAATGCGTTGATCGTCATGCAAGAAAAAAGGCTGCGATTCCCTATCCACCGTATTAGTCAGTTGATACAAGCTATCTGAAGTCTCGTTCCAAAGAAAAAGATCACCATGTGATGCGAATACCTTGGCACTGCGATAAGAATTATAGGACCCCCGGTCGGCAAAACTCATAACCCGCGGATTATCAACCTTTTCCGTGACACCCGTGGTCAGATTATACTGATAATAATCCTCCTCGGGCAAAGATTCGGGATTCCAGGAAAACAGGATAGACTCACCATTATCTGACCAGTGTACATCTGTTGGCAGGTACCCTACGAAATCCGGGCCCTGCATAATCTGTTCAATCGACAATTGAGATTGTGCATTAAGGGGTTGCCATGTGAGTAAACACAATCCACAACATAGGGCAACCAAACCAGCCCTGAAGAACTTTCTCATGTAAATCAAATTTTTATAGGGTCACCTCTACCCCGGCAAAAAACTGTTGTCTGGGGGCAGATTCATAGTACCTCCCACCAAATGCATTTATCCTGATATTATCATTATAAAGTGTCCCGGTGATGTTCCTTACACCAGCACTAAAATCCCACCGGGAACTGTTCCATTCCACTTCCCAGCCCAATCTGGCGTGCAAGAGAAAATAAGAATCATCGGCAATAGAATTGTCATCATTGACCCAGATCTCACTGGTATATCTTCCGTCCAGACTTGCGTAAGGTCCTTTATTGGAGTTATAAAGCAAACCAAGGCTTCCAAAATGCTGTGGGATCCCGGGAAGATTTTTACCATCCAGGTTTTCTCCATCCACTTCAAAGTCACTGTACTTAAAATCAGAAAAGGTATAGGCTCCCCGTGCCGTCAGAAATTCTGTGAATTGCCTCGCAACACTAACCTCCACACCGGTTCGGGTAGATTTTCCTGCATTGCGATAAAATGTACGACCTGGGAATCCCTCCAGCTCGTATGGAATAAGTTCTTCACGCAGGTTAATGTGAAAAAACGAAACCGTATAATTCCAGGTGGCATAATCACCCTTGGTACCTACTTCATAATGATTGGCTTGCTGGGGTTTCAGATCCTGATTAAAACCACCTTCCCCACCGGGAATATTAGACAATTCGGACAGAGCCGGCGTCTCAAAACTATGTGAAAACCGGCCAAACAGATATCCACCGGGCACAAAACGATAATTGATACCGGCCGACGGACTGAAATGTTGCCAGTTGATATTTCCACTTTGATCACCATCAGATAAAAATCGATCTTCGGCACGCACCCATATCAGATCAAACCTGCCGGTCACATCTACCTTGAGTGCCGGACTGATAGCATATTCCTGTAAGAGATAAGCAGCAGCGTTGCTAAATATTTCCTGCTGGTCAAATACCAATGGACCCAGTTCTCCCTGCAGGTTGTCATTACGCTCACGACCATCCGACTGATGCTCCAGATCAATGCCTCCCAATAAGCGGTATCGGCTGTTTGTAAGTTGATATTTTGTCTGAAGGCCAATGAAGTTCCTGTCAAAAGCCACCGCCCCACCGCTTTCGAAGGGTAGGAGGTTTTGAAAATCCCTGTAGATATAATATGCTTTAGCCTCTAGTTTTTGATTGCTGCTCAATTCATGTTCCACTGTATAGGCAGCCATGGCTCTACTTACTGATTCACCTCCATCATACAGCAAATTCTGATCGCGGGCACTCCTCCGGTCTACTTCTACCTGTTCCGCATTAATCCCCCCGGGATCATTGGCTGTAGGACTATTGAGGTAATTGACAAGAAAACTCATTTTACCGGACAGATACCTTTTGGTCAATCTTGCCCGGAAATTGACACTTCGCATATCACTATGCTCTCTGTAACCATCTATACCCACATAAGACAGACTACTTTCCAAGGTAAAGTCATTCCAGATCCGGACCACATCCAGGTAAGGTCTTACATAGCCATAAGAACCAGCCTTAAGCCCCAGTCTCAGCCGGTTTGCTACCGGATCACCACTCGAGATGTTGATCATACCTCCCGAAGCGTTTCCATACAGGCCCGCTGAAGCACCATTGATGACCTCCATATTAGCCATCTGCTGCATGTCAAGGTGATCGAGCTGCGTCTGACCATCCGGCGTAGTAGCCGGTATACCATCAACCCAAACTTTAATACCACGTACACCAAAGGCGGCCCTGGCTCCAAAACCCCGCATTGACAACCTCAAATCCTGTGAAAAATTAAGGGGATTCATGGCAAAAACCCCTGGTATATACATCAATGTCTCATCAAGAGCCAGATTTTGATTGCCCCGGTTAGTGCGGGACAAGTCTTCTTTATGTACCGATCTTGAAGTCTCCCAAAGGTTGCTGGGCAAACGTGTTGCAACCACAGTCACCTCTTCAATATTACGTGTCAGTACCGTGTCCTCTTGTCCCAGAACAGCGGTCGCGACCAGTGATAAAATAATGAGGAAAAAGTTAGGCTTCAAATAGATCACAATATGCTTTTTTGCCCCGTACAACATAACAGCAAACTCTATCACATGGACCGGGTTATCAGAGCCACCAAAAATACATATTATATCGATTGAGTCAATCTCCATCAGTCCCGGCTGGGTGATTTCGTTAGTCCTGGTTTCTCTCCGTTGATTTCTATGACACCGGATGATCAAAACGCTACAGTACCACC
>JAUILF010000228.1 GCA_030433135.1 Bacteroidia bacterium
ATTTAGCGAAGATCTTTCCGGACTGGCGGGTGGAACCTATACCGTGACCATTACCGATGACAACGGATGTATTCTGATCGCAGATGAGACCATCGCTACCGGTTGTCACTCGGCTGGCACTCCCTGCGATGATGGTGATCCTGCAACCATCAACGACCAGGAAGATGGCAATTGCCTGTGCACCGGTACGCCCTGCCCCGATTTACAGTCGGGATTAGCGATAACAGATGTGTCCTGCTTCGGTGGATCAGATGGCACTGCCACAGCTAACCCGGCCAATGGAAGTTCACCCTACACCTTCAATTGGTCCACCGGTGCAACCAGCTCAACCGTAACCGGACTTGCTGCAGGGAATTTTCAGGTCACTATCACGGATAATTTGGGATGTGTTTCCATTGACACTTTTGAGATAGTGCAGCCGGCACTCCTCCAGGCCACATTTACCACTCAGGATGAATCCACTCCCGGAGCCTCTGATGGCAGTATCGATCTAAGCCTGCAGGGTGGTAGCAGCCCCTATTCCATTTCCTGGTCCGACGGTACAACTAGCGAAGATCTTTCCAGACTGGCGGGTGGTAGCTATACCGTGACCATTACCGATGACAATGGTTGTATCCTGATCGCAGATGAGACCATCGCTACCGGTTGTCACCCGGCGGGCACTCTTTGCGATGATGGTGATCCAGCAACCATTAACGATCAGGAAGATGGCAATTGCCTTTGTATCGGCACGCCCTGCCCTGATATACAGTCGGGATTAACGGCAACGGAAGTCTCCTGCTTCGGTGGATCAGACGGCACCGCTACTGCTAACCCGGCCAATGGAAGCTCTCCCTACTCCATCCAATGGTCCACCGGTGCATCAGGCTCAATCGTATCCGGACTTGCTGCTGGAACTTACCAGGTCACTGTCACCGATAATTTGGGATGTGTTTCCGTCGAAACTTTTGAGGTAGATCAACCGGCACTGCTGCAGGCAACTTTTACCTCTCAGGAGGAATCCAGTCCCGGAGCCTCTGATGGCAGTATCGATCTAAGCCTGCAGGGTGGTAGCAGCCCCTATTCCATTACTTGGTCCGACGGTACAACTAGCGAAGATCTTTCCGGACTCGCGGGTGGTAGCTATACCGTGACCATTACCGATGACAATGGTTGTATCCTGATCGCAGATGAGACCATCGCCACCGGTTGTCACTCTGCAGGAACTCTTTGTGATGATGGTGATCCAGCAACCATTAACGATCAGGAAGATGGCAATTGCCTTTGCACCGGTACGCCCTGCCCCGATATACAGTCGGGATTAGCGACAACGGATGTTTCCTGCTTCGGTGGATCAGATGGCACTGCCACAGTTAACCCGGCCAATGGCAGTTCACCCTACTCCATCCAATGGTCCACCGGTGCAACTGGCATAACCGTATCAGGACTTGCTGCTGGAACTTACCAGGTCACCATTACGGATAATTTGGGATGTGTTTCCGTCGAAACTTTTGAGGTAGATCAACCGACATTCCTGCAGGCAACTTTTACCTCTCAGGAGGAATCCAGTCCCGGAGCCTCTGATGGCAGTATCGATCTAAGCCTCCATGGAGCTACCAGTCCTTATTCCTTTGCCTGGTCTGACGGTTCAACTAGCGAAGATCTTTCCGGACTGACGGGTGGAACCTATACCGTGACTATTACCGATGACAACGGATGTATCCTGATCGCAGATGAGACCATCGCTACCGGTTGTCATCCGGCTGGTACTCCCTGCGATGATGGTGATCCTGCCACCATTAACGACCAGGAAGATGGCAACTGCCTGTGCACCGGTACGCCCTGCCCCGATATACAGTCGGGATTAGCGACAACGGATGTTTCCTGCTTTGGTGGGCAGGATGGTAGTGCTGCTGTGCTCCCCACAAATGGCATTGCCCCCTACTCCATCAGTTGGTCTACTGGAGCTGCTGGCACGAGCGTATCCGGGCTGGAGGCAGGTACTTACCAGGTCACAATCACGGATAATTTGGGATGTGTTTCGGTCGACACTTTTGAGGTAGATCAGCCGGCATTCCTCCAGGCCACTTTTACCACTCAGGATGAATCCAGTCACGGAGCCTCTGATGGCAGTATCGATCTAAGCGTCCAAGGTGGGGCCAGCCCTTATTCCTTTGCCTGGTCCAACGGTTCATTTAGCGAAGATCTTTCCGGACTGGCGGGTGGAACCTATACCGTGACCATTACCGATGGTAATGGATGTGTCCTCTTCGCAGATGAGACCATCGCTACCGGTTGTCACTCTGCAGGAACTCTTTGTGATGATGGTGATCCTGCCACCATCAACGACCAGGAAGATGGCAACTGCCTTTGCGCAGGAGTGCCGTGTCCAGATATCCAATCGGGATTAACTGCGACGGATGTGTCCTGCTTTGGTGGGCAGGATGGTAGTGCTGCTGTGCTTCCCACAAATGGCAATTCCCCCTACACCATCCAATGGTCTACTGGTGTATCCGGCACTTCCGTTTCCGGACTGGCGGCAGGAACTTACCAGGTCACTATCACTGATGATACAGGTTGTGAAACCATTGACACTTTCGAGATAGTTGAGCCCTCATTGCTACAGGCCACATTTATCTCTCAGGATGAATCAAGTCCCGGTGCATCTGATGGCAGCATTGATCTAACTGTCCAGGGTGGTACCAGCCCCTATGCCTTTGCCTGGTCTGTTGGTACCAATGAAGAAGACCTTTCCGGACTTACCAGCGGCAACTATGAAGTGACCATTACCGATGACAACGGTTGTTCATACTTGCTGGCTGCAACTGTTGCGGAACAGTCATGTTTATCTGACTCAATATTGGAACAAATCAATTTGAGTTTCTATCCACCAACTGAATGTGAACAAAATGGTACCATCAACATCGAAACTAATCTGCCAGGTGACCGGTACTACTATTCTTTGAGCGAAACTGGACCCTTCACGCCGTTAACAAAATTCGACAATCTGATTCCTGGAGTGCATTCAGTCTATGTGAATGATCTCACTCTAAACTGTGTGCAAAATGTTGGAACAGCCTACTGGGTGGACACTGTGGAAATGCCTGAACTGATATTTTCAGCACCATCGCTGTGTGGTTCTGATGGTAGTGCTACCCTGAAATCTTTACCAGAAGGACTTGAAATTTCTATCTCAACTGAAGGTCCCTGGACCACTACCGGGATTCATAATCTGAATAACGGTCCCCACTCTATTTATGGCCGTCGGTATAATGGCTGCCCATTTCTCATCCGGGAGATTAACAGCCTTGCAAACACAAATCAGCCTGTCGTGATCATTAAGACTTATCCAGCATCGGAGTGTAGTAACCAACAAGGTCTTATTGAAATTGAAATACCGGACACAAATTTTCGATACAGTCTGAGTGAGGGATTTGAGTGGTATAAAGGCTTACAGAGGATTGCAGTAAGTCCCGGAACCTACGACTTGTGGGTGGCTGATCAAGATAACTGCATATCCAAAGGATATCATTCCATTGAGATTCCCCTACGGACCGGGATTAATGACTTATCCTACCATATCGAAGCCACTGAATGTCATGAGGCTGACGGTAGGGCTACTTTTTACAGTAATTTAGAGGACTTTGCATTAAGTGTGGATAAGGGTCTTAACTGGACGAGCGAACCCACTATCACAAACCTTTCTGCAGGCACCCATACAGTGTGGATCAGTGATGAGAGCCAGCAATGTATCGATAGTATTGAGATTGACATTCCGGGTCGCCTGGTTGACCTTTCAGTAGAACAAGTGGTGTTGCCACCTCTCTGTCACGGCAATAAGGATGGTTTTATTCGGTACCGGGTAGATGGCCCACCAAATTATGAGTATCACTGGAGTACCGGATCTTCAAATGCTGAGATCGGATCTCTAACGGCTGGAGAGTACTCTCTTACAGTTACTGAGTCGGGCACGGGTTGTAGGACGCAAATGGACTTTTCATTACCTGATCCACCTCCCGTACTTTTTGATGTCGATGTATCGGATTCCACGATTCTATGCAAAGGAGAATCTATCACAATTGGTACAAACAATCCCAATTTAAAGTATCAATGGTTTCAGGATCAGCTGCAGTTTACATCCGGCAACGAGGTCCAGGTAACCACAGAAGGAAATTACTTGGTAGAGGGCAGAGACAGTAATGGATGTCTTGCTACACAACATTTCGACATTGGATACGATACCGATGTATTTCATGCAAACTTCCTTGTGGCCAGCACAGTACTTTTGGGATCCGAGGTAAAGATCATTGAAATATCCTGGCCTTTACCTGATCAAATCACGTGGGTGATTCCGGGTGGTCAGATCATTGAGCAACAGGTTGACCAGGCTACAGTACGTTTTGATAGTCCAGGCCAGCACTTGATAACTCTGTGGGCGGATAAGGGGAATTGTATGTCCGCCATCACTAAAGAAATATCGGTAGTAGATGATCCCGGTTTATTGGATTCACTTCCTGCTAACAGTATGTCTGCTATTAAGAATGTAGAGGTATATCCAAATCCAAACAACGGTGAGTTTTATCTGAAGGTGGACCTTATTGCTGAATCATCGATTCAGATCAGGATATACGATATTTCAGGAAATCCTGTTCATGCAAGCAATCATCCCAAAAGCAGATCTCATCGCGTTGATATTAGTTTACCCACTACGGTACCCGGTGTGTACACAACCCTGATAGCCAGTGAGGGTGACTGGAAATCTGTAAACGTGATTGTGGAATGAGATCTACAAAGATTCCGGTCATGATTCTGTTCTTGCCCTGCGTGTGGCTCTTATTTATAGAATCAACGCTCGCACAGGATGTCGAACAAACATATACTGCTTTTAAAGATAGATGGCAAAACTCACCGGTGATCATGCATGGAGGGTTGCAGGCTCAATTGGGACTAAATGCCATGAATGGTTCTGACCCCAGGATTGAACCATTTACCTACCGGATCCTGGGCCACATTCAAGCGGACATATTGGGCATCAAAGTTCCTGCACAACTCGTGCATACATCGAAGAGCACCGTATTCAATTACACATTACCGTCATTTACCTCCGTGGGGATAAGCCCCAGCTACAAGTGGGCAACCTTACACCTGGGAGACAGGAGCATGGAATTTTCCAGGTACTCGCTTTCTGGGCATCATTTCAGAGGAATTGGTATGGAATTAAAACCAGGAAAGTTTCACATTAAATCCATGCTGGGTACGCTAATGCGACAACGCATACAAGAAGCCGGAACAATTCAACGCATTGAACCTCGATACAAAAGGAAGGGTTGGGGTTTTCAAATGGGCTATGGCACGGAAAACAACAAGATCCTTTTCAGTCTATTCCATGCCAAAGATCAGATGTCTCATGACATACAGAGTGATGATTTTATCATAATGCCTGCCGAAAATCTCGTACTGAGCGGATTAGGCAGGAAGCAATTAGGTGAAAACTTATCTGTAGAATTGGAAGTGGCCCGGAGTGAACTAACTGCCAACAGGGAGTCAGTTGAATACGGAAATGAGATTGAGAGATTATCAACCCCTCTCCTGCCCAATGCCAACACTTCAACGGGAGTCTATTGGGCGGTACGAACGGATCTTACTGCCTCTTTCGACCTGGGAAAGTTTATAATCGGACACGAGCGGGTCGGTCCCGGATATCAGACCATGGGATCTCTGTTTTTTGATAATGATGTTGAACGATTAACTCTCTCGTACCGGAATGCATTTCTGGAAAGGAAGCTTCATTTAGCCACTAAGATGGGTTATGAAAGAAATAATTTGTCAGATAAAGAGGCCAACCAATATTCCCGATTTGTAGGATCTCTGGTAGCGAGCTATACCATTAATTCCAAAATGAGTTTCACCGGCAATTATTCAAATTTCAATAGTGTCAACCGAATGCGAACGATAGGTCAACCACTTGATCTGGTCGATACTATTACTCTGGCACTGGTCAATCAACAGGCTAACCTGGGTATGCAGATACAAACCTCACCTTCAGGCAACTTCCAAGTAACCATGAGTTGGCAAAAGGCTAATAATATCATTTATGATATCGTTCAGACCAACCAATCAAACCAATACGTTATGGGACTGCTTTCCTATAATTACCAGCAGCCAGAGTCCAACTGGAGCCTGAGCTCCTCATTCCAGGTAATCAAATCCCGGGCTGATGATTTTGGTACTATATCCTGGGGACCTACTCTGGGTGGAGGACTGTCTTTTTTCAATCGTAAATGTCACGCCAGGGCCATGCTGGCCTATCAATCTGTTATCATGAATTCGACAATGCAGGGGTCAACTTTCTCTTTTACTTTAAACATGAACTACCAACTATCAGATAATCAAACCGTTAGTTTGACTTCAAATGCATTGTCGAGACGTAGTAACATTCAGTCAATCCCTTCCTTTACCGAATGCAGGACTTCACTGCAATATGGTTGGCGGTTCTAGCAAGATCATAAAGTCTTGATTGAATGGCAAAAATGTCTAACTACCTGAGTGCTCAGACACCGTAAAGGACTTATCAGCGATATAAGTATTACCTGAACGAGTTCGAACCAGAACTTCTACTTGGTACGATGTACGATCATCGCCGGCAGGAACGGTAATCGAAACTGCTTCCTCACCTGTTACAAGTGAGGGGTTCCAATACAATAAAGGGCTCACTGCCGGAACAGCGTCCTGTATCTTGACCTGTACAGGATAAACCAAAGTGGGTTGCATTCCCTGCAATCGCAACGAAGGAACACGAATGTCATCAGGAATACTGTACAAGGGATCAACCATTTCGATATCGATAATTCCTCCACTTCCGACAGGTCCAAAAGCCTGTCTCACTTTTTCCAATTGATTAAATATCTTGACATGTTTCACATCCTGAATTGGTAATTGAGCAATGAAATGAGCATTGTGCGTAATCTTTCCATTAACGATGAAAATGGATTCGCGGCTGTAATATTCTTTGCGATCGGCAGTTTCGTAAATCACTCTGGCTTCATAGGTACTGTCTTTCTGTAATTTCATTTTTAGCGGTGTGCTCAACTCCTTAAAAACCGTCACAAGTCTCCCCCTCAATGAAAGATCAGTTACGTCTACTTCATAATCAGGATCCAGATTATTCACATCGGGATCGACCGGAACAAAATCCACTTGTTGCGGAACAGTGCTATACAACTGATAAATTTTCTTCCTGGTTGCAAAATCAGCTATGTAATCACCAACACCTTCCAGAGATTCAAGGGTGGGATTAACAAAGTCAACGGTCCTCTCTCCAGACTTACTGATCATGAAAGGGCGTCTAAGATAATCGATAAACTGGATTTCTCTTTCACCGGTAAAAGCAGGGATTTGCATTAAAAATCGCTCTTCCTCATCCACTTGTGTGATCACAAACCTAAATGTCCTTGAATCACATCCGAAGACCAATTTACTTTGTATCCCATGCTCACCAATCATCCTCCTTTGGCCGAACAGGGGAATACTGTTCAAAAAAGAGCCTTCTGGCAAAGAAGCTTCATAAGACCTTATCGAAGATCCCTTGCTTTTGTATCCATCTTCCCTGATAGCTACTGACACCTGCTGAACCGTATCGTCAAAGACCTCACTCAGGTCAAAAGATACTTCAATGTTTTCTCTTGTATCATGGGTTACTTCCTGGATGGAAACGGTTTCCGGAGAAAGTGGTATAACTTGTTCGTAGCCCGTATTTTGCGCAATCTGATGGTTCTCAGATTGATCGGAGAAGATATCAAGGAATCCTGAATACAACACAACGGGCTCCCCTGTTTCCTCAAAGATGTTAATCTGCATGCCATAAGGACCATCGACAAGATCATACCCTGACTTAAAGTATCCATTCCCCTTCTGATTGACCACCTGCACAAAATTTTGACTTAAAATCCTTGAATCGGAGTGTACTATAATTTGAGCCAACAGACTATCTTCTGGCAACTGAGGATTGGAAAAGCTGTAGAGCACGTATTCACCTGCTACATAAAATGGCTTGTCAAGATGCAGCACAGTTGACTGCCCCATGCTCCAGGAATGGATCATGATAGCCAGGAAGAATACGATAGAATATTTTGGCGCTACTTTGATATCGGCGTTCATTTTTATCCAGTTAATCCCAATAGTGAGGTTTCCTTGTAGAACTGCGTAGTAATTTCAAACATTCACAGCAACTTGAATTACAGGGGGGTTCCAGTTCCTGAAAGGCACAAAGGTGTCTTTGGTATCCCGATTCAGCCGGTCTTACTAATCTCCTGAGGGTATCAACCTGGGTCGCAATAAAGTAACCCAGCACTTCCTGATCACTTCCATCTACCGGGTGAATATTCGACGTTGTTCTGCCCGGTGGCACATCAAAAATAGTTCCTTCTCGCTGAACCCCTGCCCGAACTTCATCCCAGTATTGTGCTGCATCCTGATTAAGTGTGTGCTGTACTACCGTATAGTAGTATCCTTCCTGGAACCTGTAGTCCAGAAGACTTTCATTGATCTTAACACTGTCAAAATGTTGACTGGATACTTCCTCGCTAAGTAAAAGGTTGATTGTATTGGTCGCTTGACGTACTTCGACATAACATACTTTAGGAAACCTTGCTTGCGGTGGTGTAGTTTCAATTTCATTAAACTTGTAATTACCACTCACATTCCATTTGAAGGAAACTCTCTGACCATTCTGATTCGTAATATCACCGCTAATCCGCAACTCCAGATAGCTCCTTTCAATAATATTATCGGCACTGTTGAGTTCGCTGCGTTCAATGATAGTGACATCAAGGGATCCAGGTGGAGGAGCCGGAATAATCCTTTGTTCCTCAGATTCAAAAATAGCCCCTTCGGTTGTGGTAACCCTGATCTTAAACCTGGCTTCATCAGGTGTGCCTCCAATCTCATCGTGAAAATCAATTATGGATCGCTTATATATTATCCCATTTTCCAGCTGTTGTACTTCCTGGTCATTGGCAATCAACGTTATTCCCACCGGGCCAACCTCCCCAATGGTAAAAGTATCAAGGGTTTGGGTCGAAGAAACTCTGACTTGAAAGATATAAGCACTGTCGGTTCTGTTAAGATATCCGTCCACGACCAACCTGCCAGAGCTTTGTTCCGGCAATTCAATATCGATGGTATCAATGCATCCGGAGGTGAAAACCCATATCAGGATAAAACCAAGCAGATAGGTACGCACCCGCGGACAGATGATATGGTGGTAGCGTTTCATCTATTGCCAATATTTAGGTTTGTCATAGGTACTATTAAATATCATCAGGCAATTACTACAAAGATCTAGTTGTTCAAAGAAGCAACGATGAAATGGATTGCCGGCTTCATCATTGGTCACAAATCTTCTGAAAGTATCAACCTGCGCGGCATAGAAGAATCCCAGGACCTCTGCACCTGAATCATCTATTGCAATCATATTCGTGGTTGCTCTTCCGGGAGGCACATCGAAAATAGTCCCTTCCCTTTCGTTGCCCGACTTCACTTCATTCCAGTACTGTGCTGCATGATCGCCAAGTGTATACTGGACAATGGTATAGTAGTACCCGGACCAGAATCGCCAATTAGCAACATCCTCATAAACTTTGTAACCCGATATCCTACTACCTTCAATATTCCGGCTCAAGAGCAGATTTATGTCGTTGGTTTTGCCTGGATCGCTGACATAACAGGTTCTGGGTATGGCAGCAGGATCAGGTGGTTGCTCTATAAACTCATAAGTCCCATCTATATCCCAAAGCATGGATACCCGTTCACTTTTTTCATTTTCAATACTACCATTAAATTTGACTTCAAGATAAGTCGTCGAAATGATATTTCCTGTCGTGTTCAACTCATCTCTCTCCACCATATCAATGTCAAAGATTCCTGGTTCCGGTGAGTCCAGGATTTGTTGTTCTTCTGACCAGAAGGT
>JAUILF010000229.1 GCA_030433135.1 Bacteroidia bacterium
CTTTGCAACTTGACTTGTGGTTTTAGGAAATAGCTAATTCTCGGGCTGTATTGCTATGTCCCGAGGGTTTTAGGATTTTTGGATAAACAGGTATATTCCGGCAGAGGAATTTGCCTGTCTTTATTAATAAGGTTTTAAAAACTGTGCTGATATAACAATCCCGTATGAGAATTCTAATAGCCATAGCAGTGATCATGGGTGCACTGGTAGCAGGGAAAATCTATCTGTTTGATGGGGAAGGTAGCGAAGATAAGAAGCAGTCCTCAGCCCCAGCAGAGAGTCAGGGGGATAACCGGTTGCCGGTCGATGTGTATGTGGCAGAGGAGGTCAGCACCAGCAATACGATCTATTCATCAGGCACAGTTGTTCCTAATGAGGAGGTGACCTTGAGAAGTGAGGTGTCTGGCCGATTAATCCATCTGGACATCCGGGAAGGGAGTTTTGTCAAGGAAGGTCAGCTGATTGCCAAGTTGGACGATAGTGAGTTGCAAGCCAGTTTGAAGAAGTTGGAATTTGAAGAAGAGTTAGCGGGACAGATTGAGGCCAGGCAGCAGAAATTACTTGATATTAACGCCATCAGCAAGGAAGAATACGACCTGGCTATGAATGAAGTTAATACCCTCTCAGTAGACAAGGAATTAGTATTGGTTCAGATTGGAAAAACGGAAGTTCGGGCACCTTTTAGTGGCCGAATTGGCTTTAAGAATATCAGTGAAGGAGCCTATGTTACCCCAAATGATGTAATTGCCAATATAGTGCAAATGCATCCTGTAAAAATTGATTTTTCTGTTCCTGAAAAATATGCATCTCAGCTTTCGAGTGGTCATGAAGTTACCTTCGAAGTAGATGGTACAGATGATGTTTTCCAGGCAAAGGTGGCCGCTTTGGACCCCGTGATTGATGAGGATCTCAGGACGCTCAAGGTGAGGGCTCTTACGGATAACTCCCTGGGAATGTTATTGCCAGGTATGTTTGTCAGGGTGACTGTGCCGTTGGAAAACCATAGGTCAATCATGGTACCTACCGAGTCGGTAATTCCGGTATTGAAAGGAAAAAAAGTATTTGTCGTAAAAGGGGGACGTGCCACAGATGCCATGATCAGAACAGGAGTTCGAACCGAACGCTCCGTGCAGGTTCTGGAAGGTCTTGAAGTGGGTGACTCTATTATTGTCAGTGCACTGATGTCTGTCAAACCCAATATGGAGGTAAAAGTAAATTCATTGGTAGATTATAACGCTGGTCCTTAAAATATAGAAGGTATGTCTATCTCTACTTTGTCTATCAAGCGTCCGGTTCTTGCTATAGTAATGAACCTGATAATCCTGCTGTTTGGTGCGATCGGTTATACAACCCTGGGGGTACGAGAGTTTCCTGCCATCGATCCGCCGGTTGTTTCGGTGAGTACCACTTACCCCGGGGCAAATGCCAGCATTATCGAGGCCGAAATTACAGAGCCACTGGAAAAAGCGATTAATAGTGTCGCAGGTATTCGTACCATATCCTCCATCAGCACTCAGGGCTCCAGCCGGATTAATGTTGAGTTTAATCTCAATGTAGAGATGGAACAGGCGGCCAATGATATCAGGGATAAAGTGAGTGAGGCTGCCCGGCGACTGCCAAGGGATATTGAAGGATTGCCCATCGTCCGTAAGGCTGATGCAGATTCAGAAGCCATTATGGCTATGACTGTTGAAAGCTCCGAAAGGTCTCTCATTGATATGAGTGATTATGCGGAAAACATCATTCTACCGAGGTTTGAAACGGTACCAGATGCAAGTAGTGTCAGGATCTGGGGTATGAAACGGTATGCTATGCGTATCTGGATGGAGCCTGATCGCATGGCAGCGCAAAATATTACAACCCAGGATGTTAAGGCTGCACTTGACCGCGAAAATATAGAATTACCCAGTGGCAAACTCCAGGGGGATAACACCGAGTTGACGGTGAAAACGATGGGGCGTTTTAAGACGGAGGAAGATTTCAATAACCTCATTGTCAAAACCATCGGTGATAAAAACATCCGGCTCAAGGACGTGGGCTTTGCAGTATTGGGGGCAGAAAATGAGGAATCCATCTTCAGAATGAATAATGTTCCCCGCATTGGTATCGCGATCAGTGCTCAACCCGGGTCCAATGTGCTGGATATTGCAGAAGAGGTGAGAAATCGGTTTGAACAGGTAAAAGCTGAATTGCCAGAAGACCTCAGCATTCATATGTTTCTTGATTATACCAGGTTTGTAGATCAATCGATTCACGAGGTAAAAGAGACGCTGCTCATTGCTATCGTGCTGGTAGTGTTCATTATCTTTTTCTTTTTCCGGGATGGAATTATTGCTGTCAGGCCCCTGATTGATATACCGGTTTCCCTGATTGGTACCTTCTTTATCATGTACATCATGGGATATTCTGTGAATGTACTCACCTTGCTGGCTATTGTGCTGGCCACCGGGCTGGTCGTTGACGACGGTATCGTAGTTACCGAAAACATCTATAAGAAGATTGAATCAGGTATGAGTCCGATCGAGGCAGCTATCAAGGGATCTAATGAGATCATGTTTGCCATCATATCCACGTCGATTACCCTGGCAGCTGTTTTTCTGCCTGTGATTTTCATGCAGGGCTTTGTCGGCAAACTCTTCCGGGAGTTTGGTGTAGTGCTGGCAACTGCGGTACTTATATCGGCTTTCGTATCTCTGACGCTTACCCCGATGCTGAATGCATATTTGATCAGGAAAAAGGGATCACGCAGTAAGTTGTATGATAAGACAGAGCCTTTTTTCAGGAATATGGAGTCAAGTTATCGCAAAGGGTTGGAGGAGTTTATGCAGCACAGATGGGTAGCTTTCCCAGTACTTCTTGGCATCATAGCCATGATCTTTTTTATTGGCCGGGACCTGCCCTCAGAACTGGCGCCTCTGGATGATCGCAGTGTACTACGGGTAAGTATGCGTACGCCGGAAGGATCTTCATTTGAGTTTATGGACAACTACATTCAGCGGGCGGCACAAATGATGATGGATTCGATCCCTGAGAACTTGGGAGTGATGACCTATACAGCACCGGGATTTACCGGTTCCGGAGCAGCCAATACCGGATTTGCACGTGTGACCCTGGTTGATCCTAACGAACGTACCAGGACCCAGGATGAGTTGACCCAATACCTGAACAAACAATTTAAGGACATGCCCGATGCCAAGGCCTTTGCCAACCAGCGGCAGACCATTGCATTGAACAAAAGGGCCAAGCTACCTATAGAATATGTACTGCAGGCACCCGATCTTGAAACACTCAGAGACTATGCACCGCGCTTCCTGGAGGAGGTTCAGCAAGATCCAACCTTCACGGTCTCTGATATGGATCTCAAGTTCAATAAGCCGGAACTAACCATATCCATCGACCGTGAGAAAGCCAGGAGTATGGGAGTTTCTGTGGAAGCGGTGGCGTCCACTATGCAATTGGCATTTGCAGGTCAGAGGTTTGGATACTTCAATATGAATGGCAGGCAGTACCAGGTTATTGGTCAGTTCGATCGTGATAATCGCAATGAACCGCTTGATCTTAAATCCCTATATGTCAAGAACGATAGAGGTGAAAGCATTCAACTCGACAATATAGTTGTAGCCGAAGAAGAGAGCAGCCCACCGCAGTTGTATCATTATAATCGTTTCATGTGTGCAACGATCTCTGCAGGACTGGCACCCGGAATGACAGTAGCAGATGGTATCGATGCCATGAATGCCATTAGAGACAGGATGGATCATCCGGATATACGAAGTGAATTAACCGGAAACTCCCGTGATTATCTCGAAAGTTCCAACAGTACCCTGTTTTCGTTGTTTTTGGCCTTGATACTTGTCTACCTGATACTGGCAGCTCAGTTCGAAAGTTTTGTCGACCCGTTTATCATCATGCTTACGGTACCATTGGCAATCGCCGGAGCTGTGTTTTCACTTTGGCTCACGGATCAGACACTAAATATCTTTAGTCAGATCGGTATCATTATGCTTGTCGGACTGGTTACTAAGAACGGAATCCTGATTGTGGAGTTTGCCAACCAAATGAGGGCAAAAGGAGTAGATATAAAGGAAGCTGCTTTGGAAGCTGCTGCCTTGCGGATGCGTCCGATTATCATGACTACCCTTGCTACGGCCCTGGGTGCATTGCCCATTGCTCTGGCATTGGGTTCAGCAGGTCAGAGTCGGATGTCTATGGGTATCGTGGTTATTGGAGGGCTGTTGTTTTCCCTGGCCCTGACCTTATATATAATTCCGGCTATGTATACTTACCTTGCACGTGCAAAGAATTATAAACGTAGAAAAGAGATTGAACTCATTGCAGAAACAGCGTAATCTTAATTCAGTTTTATCCCTATTGATGTATCGGTTATTCGTATTGATTGTCCTCGCGTCTAGTGGTTCCGGGTTAATTGCCCAGGAAGTCTTAACTGCAGGTGAGGCTATTGAAATTGCACTTGAACAGAATTTGGGAATTTCCATTGCCAGGTTGGATCAGGAAATGTCTGAAATGAATGTATTCAAATCCAATGCAGGATATGGTCCCGAAATTAGCTGGGATGCCAATTTGAACGGTTTGGTCAACCGGGTTAATCAGAATTTTCTCGACGGAAGAGTGGTCAATCGATTTGGTCGAACTTATTCTCCAAGTACTGGATTAAATCTGGACTGGTTGCTTTTGGACGGTGGTCAGCGGGAAAACACATTCGAAAGGCTACAAAAGATAAGCGAAGTAAGTAGCCTCGAAACACAACTTGCGATGCAGGATCTGGTGGAGCAGGTTATGGAAAGTTACTTTGAGATAATCAGGCTTAATGCCACCGTTCAGTTTCTGGATACCATCATCGTATATTACGAGGACCGGCTTAGTCTCACCGAGGAGCGATGGAGAGTAGGCAGGGGCTCCAAACTGGATTACCTGCAATCGGAAACCGATCTTAATGCTCAGTTATCCGAACTAGCGTTTAATACCAATGCCCTGAAGAATGCCAAAGTCAGGCTGAATAATCTACTCAACCGGGATCTCAATATCGACTTTGAAGTACAGGAGGAGGTGGCTTTGCATCCCGACTATGTACTGGAAGAACTCCTTGATCAGGCCATGGTTCAAAATCAGGATCTCACCATCATGACCAGATTGCGAGACATCAGCATCCTCGATGAGCAAAGTGCTGAAGCAGTCAGGCAACCCTGGTTGTCTTTTTCTTCAAGATTAGGCTACTCATATAATAACAGCAATACCGGTTTCCTGCAATCAAGCAATAATGCATCACTGAGTGCCGGATTCAATGCCAGCTGGATCATATACGATGGCAAACGAATGCGTACTCAGGTGGAGATCGCCAAGATTAATACAGAAAAAGTTGAAACCGAACGGGAGTTGTTGATGACCCAGATCAGAGCTGATCTGACAGCTGCTTACAATAACTATGAGTCTGATAAGAGACTGAGAACGTTTGAAGAAGAGAACAGTAAGATCGCTGAAGAGAACCTGCTTATCTCCCTGGAAAAGTTCCGGCTGGGGGGGTCGACTATCCTCGAACTCAATGAAGCACAGCGGTCCTATCTGACATCTGCCAACCGCCTGGTGGAGGCCAGTCATAATATCCGAATGTCAGAACTCCGTTTACTGAGACTTAGTGGTAACCTGGTGCGTTGATAGCCGGAGTAGATGGGTTACATTCAGGGATACATCAAGTTAATCCCGGATCAAATTTGTGGTTTTCACGTCCAAAATATGTTCACATCATTTCTGTGCGGTAATTAGTAATCCCCAGGCATTTTGCCGATATTGAACCCTTTGCCGGGTAATGATGACCATTCTGGAAAGAGGGTATGCTTGCAATAATCAAGTCGAGTCATAATTTATGGTTTGCAGTGCATATTTTCCGCTCTCATGAGACAACCTGTGTGAACAATATCCGGGTTTAACCACAAAAAACTTATTATGAATCGAATCTTTACACTCCTTGTTTTTTTGCTTTCTATTTCAATGGTTCAGGCCCAGGTACAGTCCAGGCAGCTTGACGGAATACATATGTCTGAACAACGGTCGATGCCGAGAAATTACTCTCCTTCGAACCAACATGCCAGGGTTGCTTTGGAAGATGTCTATAATCCCGCATTTTTTGACACATGTGCCTCAACGGTTGTTCTGTTTGATTTGGCAAATTTTGAACCACCTGGATGGGGTTTTGTCAGTGGCACGAACAGTTTTGCCGACCAGGAGAAAGCCCAAGCACTTGAGTTTACGACAACCGAAGATTATACTGTGGTTGGGGTGTTTGCCTTTTTTGCTGAGCCCAGCGTTGTGATGGATGGTGAAGTAGTTGCCAAGGTATATGACATGGATGATTTGGGTGCTCCTTCTACTATGTTGGGTGAAAGTATGCCTGTAAGTGTAAGTGAAATTGCATTTTCAGATACAACTATTCTAGAGACGTTGTTTCTGTTTGATGAAGAAATGGAAATACGTCCTTCGGGAGAATCTTTCTTTGCCAGCATTGATTTTTCTGGGTTATATGATTCTCAAGACACTGTAGCTATATGGCAAACAGCTATTGATTGCGGTGATGGTAGTGATTCGTGGGACAAGTTCAGCGATGGATCATGGAATCCAGTAAATGATATGACAGTGGGATGGGCAATCAATTTTGATTTTCTGATTGGCGCCGTAGTGGAATTTGACGAGGCAACGAGTGCCGATGCCTTTATTGCTGATGGTGGATTGAAGTTGCATCCTGCATTTCCGAATCCCGCACGGGAGCGCGTCCAACTGAATTACGACCTGGATCAGGCAAGTGAAGTGGAGATCAAGGTAGTGAGTCTCTCAGGTCAGGTGATATATAGTCGTGACCTGGGGACAGTAGCAGCTGGAAAACAACAGCAGATTATCGAAACTTCATCATTGACCCCTGGAACCTATGTGTATCGGATTTCAACCTCACATGGCAACCTTTCCAGTGTTTTTGTGAAGGAGTAAATATACAGGGGGAATTTCCCTGGATTCCCTGACTGCCCGTGGCATTCAGTTTTTTACTATTATTGGCTGTTCAAAAAGTTCAGCTATGAAGTTGTTATGTACAGGACTTGCTCTATTGGCAGTGATATCCTGCTTTGGGCAGTCCCGGAGGTCCGGTGAAGTTACCAGTGAGTACATCAATAAGGATGTAAGACATGGCCGTCAGGCTATGGAAGAAGTTTATTATCCAACTTTTGGAGATGAGTGTACGTTAGAACTCATCACAGTTGGTGCCGGAGATACCTGGGGTAGAATATCTGGAATGAATGGATTCGGAGATTTGGAGAAAGCTCAGCGACTTGAGTTTAATGCAAGCGATAATTTTCAGGTTGTCGGAGCCCTTATGTTTTTTGAGCGACCGGCCATTGTAGGTAATGGAGTGGTAAATGTAAAGGTCTACACAGTTGATGATGACACCAAGGGTCCGGGAGTGCTCAGAGGGTTTAGCGATGGTTTAAGGATGAGTGAAGTAGCCGTTCCTGATTCGGTGGCGGTACCTACCATATTTACCTTTGAAAACGGCGTTGAAGTCAATCTTGACCATCCGCAGTTCTTTGTCAGTTGTAATTTTGACAATCTGTATGACTCCCGGGATACCCTGGTATTGCTCCAAACGGTGGAAGGTTGTGGTGACGGATCTAATACCTGGGAGCTTTTTGCCGATGGCACAACCTGGACATCGATTATTGCCGATGGTACCTGGGAAATGAATGCAGATTTTGTTATTGGAGCCATTGTTGATTTTGAAACGACCAGTACTGAACCATTCATAACTAGTGGTAACCTCCAGGTACACCCACCTTTTCCAAATCCTGCTGTTGAGGAGGTATTCCTGAACTACACCCTGCTGGAGCCGGGCATGACATCCATTGATCTTTATGATATTTCAGGTCAATTGCTAAAACGCACAGAAAAGCAATGGAACGATGCAGGCCGGCACCAATATAGAATGGATATCCAGGAACTTTCCAGTGGATCGTATGTCTACCGGATTGTAACCGAAGAAGGATCCCTTACCAGTCGTTTTATCGTGAAGTAACAGGTAAGGAATCCATCTACCAAGGTTTTTCGATCAGGTTCTCAACTCCACAAACGGTCCCAGGATCTGATTTGATCCCACTCAGGTGTAGGCTCAAAGTAAGTGTCGTTCTCCGGATCGAGGTGTTCTTTGGCTACATCTTCATTTAGTTCAACACCCAATCCCGGGGTATCCGGTACAATGGCAAACCCCTTTTCTATAAGTGTATGCTCTGTGGTAACGAGGTCTTCCCAATAGTCCAGGTCCACTGAATGGTGCTCCAGTGCCATGAAATTTTGCGTGGCAGCGGCACAATGTACGTTGGCCATAAAGGATATGGGTGTTCCGGCAAAGTGCATGGCCATCGCAATACCCTTTTCTTCGGCGTAGTCACCGATTTTCTTTGTTTCCAACAAACCTCCGGATGTGGCCAGGTCCGGGTGAACAATATCGATCGCATGATTATCACACAATTTGATAAATTCTTCCTTTAAGTATATATCCTCTCCGGTGGTCGTTGGCGTATCAATGGCCAGGCTGATCTGTCGCCATTGCTCAGTAAATTTCCAGGGTATCAGATCCTCTAACCAGGCCAGCCGGTATGGTTCTACCGCTTTACCCAGTCTGATGGCATTATTGTGATCAAAGTGTCCGTAGTGATCAGTTGCCAGTGGAATGCTATACCCGATTTTGTTACGTACCCTTTCCACTCTTTCCATTAATATGTCAAATCCCTTATCTGTAATTTGTACCTGGGTAAACTGGTGCTCAGTAGCTCCATAGGTCATGGGTTCATTGGTCCATTGCCGACCAATATTCCAGAAGTTGTCGTTCACGGTGGTTCCGGGAACGTCTTTGAGCAGTTCTATGCCAAAATCCATCTTTAGGAACGTAAATCCCTGGTCATCTATTCGCTTACTTACTCTCGCCGTGAAATCGTCTTCATCTCTACCTTGTGGAGTGTCAGCATATAACCTAACCTTGTCCCGGTATTTGCCACCAATCAACTGGTAAGCCGGTACGTTATAGGCTTTGCCTGCCAGATCCCACAAGGCCATTTCGACGGCACAGACACCACCTCCCTGCCGACCATGAAATCCGAACTGCTTTATCCGCTTGAATATCAGCTCTACACTACATGGGTTCATACCCAGAATCCTGCTTTTGAGGAACATAGCATAACGGTATGAGCCCTGATCCCTGACTTCGCCCAGTCCATAAATACCCTGATTAGTGTCAATCCTGATCACCGGACAACGGGCATGGCCATTCATAACAACAGCATACCTCATATCTGTTATCTTCAAATCCGAAGGAGCCGAGTTGCGATTTACGTTAGATGTACTTTGAGCCATTGTTTCTTCCATAGGGCTAAACATAAAGGCACCCAGGCTCATTCCACCCAAACCGGCTTTTCGAATAAAATCCCGACGACCCGGAGGTGCACTCATTTCCTCTTTATCCCTCTCGTTGGAGTCTTTCAACCCCAATCTTTCTAAAAACTTTTGTGATGGTGTTTTCATTAATCCTCTTTTTGATTCTCAATTAAATTAGATCGTCAAGTTACAATTTCTGCCCTTGAATCAAATGCTTCTGAGAGCACCTCACTCATATTTCAACTACACTGGCAGATATTAGGGCACATGTTGATGGCAAGACATTGAAAACTGTGTATTTTAAGCGGTAATGAGTGACATATTTATGAGTGATAAGGATCTGGAAGTTTTAAGCGATGTCGAGTTCCTGATCACTAAGAGACAGGTATTGTCCCGGATTCGCACTTTGCTCGAGCTTACCAGGGAGGAGCTCAAACCGATGTGGCAAGAGTCATCCTTTTTGGGTGATGCTGGCAAAAATATCTGGTCGGGTAAGATTACACAAGGTGAAAAT
>JAUILF010000230.1 GCA_030433135.1 Bacteroidia bacterium
AAGATTGATTAATAATTATACCCTGAAGTAATGAATCAAGGTGTCCACTTCCATTGGTCCCTGGCAATGATTTCGTCAAGTGGTTTTCGCTCTCTTTCAGCAATCTCCGATTTGTACAAATCATCGGATAAATCCTCCGGCTTTCCACCATAATAACCAATGGCAATGGCTGTAGCCACATGATAATCGTCAGGAACATTAAAAATCTCATGAGCCTTCTTCCAATCAACTCCAGCCATCTGGTGCAAAGCAATATTCATACTTTGTGCCTGAACGGTCATCATACTTACTGCCAGGCCCAGGTCATGTAAGGCATGAAAGTTATCCACCCCATCTTTGCGTTTTTTGTGATAGGCAGCCAACACAACCACCGGGGCATTTCCTACCCATTTGCGATTAAACTCACTGAGGCAACTAAAAATCTTGTCATAATGATCAGAGTTGCGATAGGCGTACAGAAATCGCCATGGCTGCAAATTACTGGAACTAGGTGCCCACCGAGCTGCTTCGAATAGGGTCAGAAGGTCACTTTCATCGACTTTCTGCTCCGCAAATATCCTTGGACTGTAACGATGGACTAAAAGATCCAGTAACGGGTAGACCGTATCTGCCTTCTTTACTTCATTAGTCATAACTGATGATCCGGTTTGATCTAACATAAAATACGTTTTAATGATTTATTGTGAGTGAATCAGATAGATGCTTGCCTGTCCTACATGATCTGCAAGGTATATATCAGGCCGACCGAAACCAGAACAACAAGAGTCAGGACAAAAATCCAGAAGAAGACTCCGAACATACTGGTGTGTTCCCGTTTGGCTTCCGCCACCAGGTCCAATTCGCCTTTGAAGTCACGGGTACGATGATGAATATGCGTTCCTTGTTCGCCTGCGGCACCCAATAAAAGAGCTAACAACAGCCCCAATAGCAGGGTGTCCAGTCTGGCAAAATCATGCCAAACCGGTCCTACAGGTGTAACCCATAAGCTGAATGCCCACATGCCCAGAAAAAGTACTGCCAGAAAAGCCCAGAAGCTTTTCCATGGACCCGGGTTCCGATAGACGAGCCTGACAATCAGACTCAGAACGAGGGCAGCTAAAAATATCAAGACTATATTCAATAACATTAATCCTCAACCTCCTTTTCGATTGGTTTTCACTTATTAGACATAGTAAAGAGATGGCTTGTTCGCTATTGAAAAAGTCCCCATACATGTATGAATGAGGACTTCCTTTTGTATCGTAATAACTAGGGCACCCAGGATCAAAAACTCAGTTGGCTGTAACCGTCTTAGCACTGCTCACTTGATAACTCCCGGGTTCAAAACCAAAAGTGACAGCGATGCGGTTCCAGGAGTTGATCTGGCAGATCGCCAGGACTACCTGGGCAGTAAAATCCCGATCATAGAATTGAGCCATCCGGGTATAGGCTATTTCAATCGTCTCAGCTGTCTGTTCCGACAGAAGTGTCAGTGTTTCGGTAAGATGTAACACAGCCTTCTCTTCATCAGAAAAACATGGAGCTTCCTCCCATGCTGCTAACAGGTACAGGCGATCAAAACTTTCTCCGGCCTGAAGGGCATCCTTATGGTGCATGTCCAGACAGTAGCCACACCGGTTGATCTGCGAAGATCTGATCTTGATCAAAGCGATCAGGCTCTCAGGAAGGTCTGATTTTCTGAGATAGGCTTCATTTTTGTACATACCATCCAACAGGTGTACAGGGATCTCGTTTTGATGAATTCTGGTTTTCATAATCTTTAGATTTAATGATTTAATATTCATCTACCAGACTAATCCCAAAGGCAAACCGTGACAGTTTGCCAATCTTTTTTGAAAGTTATTTTAACTCTTGGACCGCCTTCAGCTTATCCTGGTTTACCATGATATAAAAAGACCTCACAGAAGTTTCTGCCGTCTCTACAACGACACAGCGATAGACCTTATCCTCAACCTGGTATAGAAACGCAGGTTGGTGATTAATCAGGACCTTTCGGATAGTAGTTCCCGGCAATAGATATTTACCATGGATGGCTCGCATAAGCTTCGCAACACTAACATCTCCGTAAATGGTCTTTCGGGCTGCAGGTTGATGAGGTCCACCATCAGAGACTGCCTTGACTTCGGTGTGTAAAAGGTGAGTCAGTTTGTCCATATCCGAGTCAAGAATGGCATGCGTCAGTTTGTCCAGAAATTCGGAGCTCTCATGATGACCTACTTCCGGTTCTCCCACTTCGCTTAGTTTCAACCTGGCTCGCCTTAACGCCTGTCTGGAATAATCCGTTGTTATATCCAGGATCTCTGCAACCTCTGCATGTGCATATCCATAAGTATCTTTTAGTAGAAAAACGGCACGCTCCACGACGGTAAGTTTTTCCATCATCACCAGCAGCGAATAAGAAACTTGCCACTGGCGATCAATTGAATGGTAAACATCTTCTTCGGTCAGGACCGGTGTAGGAAGCCAGCTACCGGGATAACTATCGCGTCGGGCCACCAACTTCTTTTTCTCGGATATCGAACGGTTGATCACTGACCTGATCAGGTAGTTGCGATGATGGTGGATCGTGTTGTCATCTTTGCTCCTCATCACATATTGATTCACCACTTCCTGAACCACATCCTCCGCTGCCATCTGGTCACCTATGATCGGATATGCATAAGACTGCAGTATGCTTTGAAATTCCGTCAGATCACGAATATGTCCCGGTGCTGCATTTTTCACGCTTGATGATTTTTGCCCCATATCATACCAGACAACTTCACGGCGACGAATGTGACACTTTCCAACTATTTATTCTACCTTTTTATCTACAAAGGAATAGAGGTATGGCGCCTTATGAGCTTTTCCCGTGTATCGCTTTTCATGTCGCTCCAAGAATCCAAGCCCAAGCATGCGTCGTTGAAAGGTCGTTCGTCTCAGTTCCTTTCCTAAAATAGCCTCAAAGACCTGCTGCAATTCTTTCATGGTGAAACGCTCAGGTAATAAGTTTACCCCGACCAACTTTCGCTCAAGATTATCCCTCAGGGTCTGCAGTGCCTTGTCTACAATTAGCTCATGATCTAAGATCAGAGGTGGAAGTTTATCTACGGCATACCAATTAATGGAATCAGACAATTCATCCGGCTGCGGCACCACTCCTTCCATATTGATGAGGGCATAATAAGCTACACTAATAAAGCGATCAAGTAACCAGGAATGTTCTTTGACAGAGAGGGCATTTGCCTCAAGAATCTTTTGCATAACCCTGGGATCATATCTTGAAATATTCCCGAAAGTGTAAAACTGCTCAAGAAAAACCTCTTTGAGACCGGTTCTTTCTTCCAACCCCCGTCTGACAGCCACATTCAGATCCTCATCCGTCCGTACAAATCCACCAGGCAAAGCAAACCACCCGGTATTGTGATACTCCATGATGAGTATTTTCAACTCACCGGCAGAAAAACCAAAAACCACCGAGTCAAAAGCAATATGAGGTAAATATCCAACTGACATTGAAGCAGCATTGTAATTATTCGGAATTGATCCGCAAACATACGGCTAATTGCTTCACTACCAGGAAATCCACAACTTTCCCGACTCTATTGGAAACAACATAGATCATAATGCTTTTACCTGACACAAGTACTACATTGGTATACATGGTCCGATTCATCTACGCTTCATTCATTTTCGGCCTGTTGCATCCGCGTGGCCAGCCGACGTCGTGAGCACGGCGAGGTCGGCGGCATCCACGGCAAGCCCTAGCGCCTTCGCCAGATCCGGCCATGCCCCAGGTAAAAGAACCATTATCAAACTTAGACCTTGCCCAGGCTTTTGGCCTTTATCTGTTAGATACCGATTCTACCCGAATTCCACTTGACGAAATGGGTAATCCACAACTCGATAGTATTCGCATCAATGCCCAACCTCTATTTACTACCGAGGATATAATTCGGTTTGATTTAACCAGTAGATCTTTTGTGCTCAATAAGAAAGCTGATTGGTCGGAGCAGGGGTTTTTTCCATACCGACCTTTTATTTTCGCTGAAAATGGTCAACTTCTCGCCTATGGGTATTTCTACCTCTGGCCTAGCTGTTGTTATGCACGGGAACCACTGAGCCTGACTGTATACGGTGCCCACAATGAAACATTGGTGCACACCCTGCCATTGTATGGTGATCACTCGGACCTATTAATCCAGATGCTTCCAAACCAGATCGTAAAGCGCGACCTGGAAGTCCATCTAGCTGACCCTCACATAGTGGAAACGATGGAAAATAGTCAGGTTACGAACTTTCAGCTCAGGGTGACAAACAATATGGGTTCAGCTCTGTATTTTCTGGATCCGGATAAGGTGCCAGGAGGTGCTTTTTCAAATATTTGCCGGTATCGAACTATTGAATCCATGGCAAGTGTACCCCAGGAATATGCAGCCAGGGTAACAGAGTGGCAAGAAGACTCACTTCAATGGACCATGCACTGGTATCAGCTGCTACAGGCCGGTGAAACCATGGAGCGACCAATTCCGGTGGCAACCCATGAGACTGCAGAACTCCATGGTGAACAAGAAATTGTGTTCACATTTGATAATCTGGTCGGAGTTGCTCCTCAGTCAGTTACAGATACCCTTGACTTTTCCATTTGGCCCGGTAGAATCTTGCATCACCAAACGGTATCCTTCGACTAACCAGCTGGGCGGTTCGTTCAGACTCTTCCACACAAATCCGAAGAAATTAGTAGTCTGGCAACACTTTCTCAGGCATTAGTTAGGAATTCTTCGTATTATTGTCACGAATTGAGACAATAATCATACTGCCATGAGAAAACTCTTGCTAATGACCTTGAGTTTGCTGCTACCTGCCCTCTCTGGCGAGGCGCAGAACAAGGATGCTTTTCCCGTACAGACAACCACAGAAAAAGGAATCATTGAGGGCGATTACGACACCCGAACCGGTATTCAGACTTACTTTGGAGTTCCCTTTGCCAAGCCACCTCTGGGTGATCTACGTTGGAAAGCACCTCAACCAATGGATTCCTGGGAGGGTGTGCTGGAAACCAAGAAATTTGGTCCCCGGCCTATGCAAACCCTGGTCTTTGGGGACATGAAATCTAGGTCTGATGGAGTAAGCGAAGATTGCCTCTACCTGAATGTCTGGACTCCAGCCAAACGCAATACTACCGGTCTGCCGGTTTTGGTCTACTTCTATGGGGGTGGTTTTGTTGCAGGAGATGCCTCTGAATATCGCTACGACGGAGAAAGCATGGCTAAGAAAGGAATGGTGGTGGTCACTGTTAACTACCGTCTGAACATCTTCGGTTTCTTTGCTCATCCTGAACTTAGTGCTGAAGCCCCCTATGGATCATCAGGCAACTATGGTCTTTTGGACCAGACAGCTGCCTTACAGTGGGTTCAAAAAAACATTGAACAATTTGGTGGCGATCCTTCGAAGGTAACCATAGCCGGAGAATCAGCAGGTTCATTGTCGGTTAGTTTGCAAATGGCATCCCCTCTGGCTAAAGATATGATCGCAGGAGCCATTGGTGAAAGCGGTGCTGCCATCATGCCCACACTTCCACCAGTCCCATTGGAAAATGCCGAAAAAACAGGTCTGGACTTTGCCGAAAAAGCGGGATATACAAGCCTTGAGGAATTGAGAGCTCTTTCTACGCGTGAGGTATATGAGATCTATAATGAATCAGCACGATTTGGTTTTCCTATCGTCATTGACGGTTATTTCCTGCCTAAATCACTCCCGGAAGTATTTGAAGCAGGAGAACAGGCACAAGTACCTCTCCTCCTAGGCTGGAACTCAGCGGAAATCCCGGGTACGGCTTTCATGCAAGGCCAGCCTTACACCGAAGAAAATTATGTTAACGTAGTTAAAGGTACCTACCCGAATGACTATGAAAAAGTGCTTGACCTATACCCACATAAATCGGAAAAAGAAATCGAATTATCGGCTACTGCCCTGGCCTCAGACAGGTTTATTGCCTACAGCACCTGGAAATGGTTTGACCTTCACCTCCACCACAGTGAGCGTCCGGTGTACCGCTACCTGTACAGTAAAGTCCGGCCTCCCCTGGTCGACCAGAGCCTTACTCCCGGCCTGGCCGGGGGTACCATGGAACGCGACGAAGGTGCTCCACCTCCACCAGAACCGGTGGGAGCCCCTCACGCCTGTGAAATCGAATACTGTATGGGCAACTTACACCTGGTCACAGATTATGCCTGGACAAAAGACGATTACAAAGTTTCGCAAGTGATGCAGGACTACTTCGCCAACTTCATTATTTCAGGAGATCCAAATGGAAAAGATCTACCGGTATGGAAACCTGCTGAACCAGAATCACAAGAGCCCGCGGTAATGGTTATTGATATTGATACCAGGCTGGAGAAAGCCGGCAGGGATGACCGCTACCGATTTCTGGATCAACAATATATGACACAACCATAAAACAAGTTATCATGAGAAAAATACTGACCAAGATTTCACTACCAATGCTTGCCATCATGCTAAGCATTTGCCCGGTTTCAGCACAATTACAAACCGGATCTGATGTTGCCGTTACTGACACCAAATCGGGTAAAGTACGTGGATTTATCCGAAATGACATCTACACTTACAAAGGCATTCCGTATGCAGAGGCAAACCGTTTTGAGAAGGCCAGGAAACCTGAACCGTGGGAAGGTGTGCGCAGCTCAATGACCTGGGGACCGGTAGCACCACTATTGTCACCAACTGAAAGTGTGATGGATGAGAGCGAATTTGTATTTGATCATGATTGGGGCTACACCAGCGAAAACTGTTTGGTATTGAATGTATGGACTCCAGGCATCAACGACGGGAAAAAACGACCAGTTATGTTTTGGATCCACGGTGGAGGTTTTACAGCAGGATCCTCCCAGGAACTTCCCTCTTATCACGGCGAAAACCTCGCAAAAAATGGAGATGTGGTTGTGGTGTCTCTTAATCACCGCCTCAACATCCTTGGTTTTCTCGATCTGTCAGCATATGGCGAAAAATATGCCACCAGTGCCAACAACAGTATCGTTGATATGCAAATGGCTCTCCAATGGGTCCGGGACAACATCGAAAACTTTGGGGGAGACCCGGGAAATGTGACCATCTTTGGTCAATCCGGAGGTGGGGCTAAAGTAAATACCCTGATGGCCATGCCTGCAGCACATGGTTTGTTTCACAAAGCCATTAACCAGAGTGGAGCATTCAGGTCTAACATGCATGGCAAAGAGGTTACGCAATTGATTGGAGCCGAAGTTCTGTCTGAACTCGAACTGTCACCGGAAAATGTCGATGAAATTCAAAAGATTCCCTTTCCTCAACTGGCTGAGGCAGGTAGAAGTGCTCTGCAGACTGTTCAGGAAAAGCTTACCAAAGAGGGACACAACTTTCCCATGTTTGGTTTGAGTTGGGGACCAAGCCTGGATGGGGAAGTTCTACCGCATCAACCATTATCGGAAGAAGTCCTGGAGTTGTCCAAAGATGTGCCTTTGATGATTGGTACTGTTAAAAATGAATTCATGGCATCCATGCGCAGCCAGATGACCAATGCCACTATGGATGAGGTGGTTGCCTACCTGGAAGAACAGCACGGCGAGAAAGCAGATGCCTTTATTGCAGCGGCCAAAAAGGCTTATCCGGACTTCAAAAAACCTTCTGATCTGATGGACATCGATATGCTATTTCGCCCCGGAGCTGTTAATCAAGCCAATGTCAAATCCAGTGTGCCAGGTGGTGCTCCTGTGTATAGCTATTTGTTCACCTGGCAGTCTCCCGTAATGGATGGAAAATACAAGGCTATTCATTGCATGGAACTTCCATTTGTATTTGACAACATTCAGCGTTGTGAAAACATGACGGGTGGAGGAGAAGAAGCCGAGATGCTGGCCGAAAAAATAAGTCAGGCCTGGATCAATTTTGCCAGGACGGGCGATCCCAATCATCCTGGCCTTCCCGAATGGGGCACCTATAACCGTCAGGATGGCATTACCATGATCTTCGATAATAAATGTGAAGTTGTACATCATCATGACCAGGAACTACTTAGTTTGATGCAAGAGAACCAATAACTCTCCCGACGTCAAATTGGTGGATTAATTGTTTCATTTATGGCTATCAGGGGCTGGAGACCATGTTTTCGGCCCCTGCTAATTTACATTCGTTTATTTTTACCCTTAAATGCAAGCTTAATGAGACAATTTCTGATTGCCCTGATACTAATGAGTGGAACCGGCATTGCGGCTCAAAGTTTTACCATTCAGTTATCTTCCAATGTGTGGCCACCCTTTACCGATGACCCGGGAAAGAAAGCTATTGCCTTGTCAATTGTATCTGAGGCCCTGCAAAGAGCCGGATATCAGTCCCAGAACACAATTGTT
The DNA here is from genome assembly GCA_030433135.1 of Bacteroidia bacterium. Lineage (GTDB taxonomy): Bacteria > Bacteroidota > Bacteroidia > Chitinophagales > Saprospiraceae > JABDMH01. The sequence goes on from JAUILF010000230.1 coordinate 8,382, forward strand.
GATTTTGAGTATGTCCTCGAAGGCCTTGACCACAAGCGTTTTCACGGAAGTGCTGCTCTCTGGAAGGATCAAGCCAGGGAAGAGTATCTATATTTTTCTGAGCCTTATCTTAAAAACAGACTGATTGCTGTGGGCAAAAAGGGAAGTGATGTAAGTATGGAGAGTTTGTCAGATCTGGCAGGAAAAAGGGTTGCCATTGTGCAGGATTACGCTTACGGTGATGAGCTTAATGATCGGGATGATATTGAATTAATTGCCGGCAAAAACAATCAGCAGAACCTGGACAGATTGTTATCAGATTCTGTGGACTATATGCTTGTTGATGCCCTCCTGGTGCAATACCTGGTTACCTATCAGTCAGAAGAGACCGAGAAATATCTGGCACTGGGATCCAATGCCTTGCTGGAGCGCGACCTCCATTTTGCACTGAGAAAAGATATCGCAGAAGCAAAAGACATACTGGCTGCATTTAATCAACAGATCAAGGAAATGGTCAACGACGGTTCCTTCAACCGAATTCTTGAACTCAACTGGATAAAAGCAGATGTTGATGGTGACGGCAAGCTGGAGATGATATTGCAAGGCGATCAGGCTGGTGTCAGTCAACCTGTCAGCACCTATGCCTTGCTTCATGCGAGTGACGGGATAGACAGTAGCCATGCCAGCAATTCATATTACATCGAGGGAACAAACTACAGTGACTGGAATGACGTCCCCAAACGCTACAAAGTACCAACTGAGTACCGGCCCGGTGAGGTCACCCTGATGATATTCCGGTTTTAGGAAACCTGGCAATCTCACTCGGGATCTATTCTGGGTGCTCGTAACTGGGCAGACATTAAGAATCGATCATGTAATTTGCTTACCTTAAAGCAGTTTAAACTGCTGCCTCTTTTATGAAATATTCCCTTCTGATTGCTGTCTTATTTGCAGCACTCTCCATGACATTGATTTCCTTTTTTACAGACCGTGATTGGACATCCATCCATAGTGTAGAAGATCTTCATAATTATGATTCCAAATACCTTACGCAGGTATTGAAAGCGCTGGACCTGACATTATCGGGTTTGCAAGAGGTAAAAAGTCAACTGGACAATGGAGACACGATCGCTGCAGGCCAGGCATTGGTAAGATATTATCAGCAACTCGATCGGCCTTGGATCCTTGAAACATTTGACAAAATTGACTATCAGGATGCTCTACTCATGGCTAACCGCCTGATCGACGACTCCATCATGTTTAATAACCAGCCCTGGAAAATTCCCTCCACGGATGACGGAGGCTGGCAATGGAATTATGTCAGTCCATTGAAAGACGATGAGTTTGGTTATACGCTCAATGGCCATAAATATTTGCTGGCGCTTATAACTGCTGCACAACAACGGCATCACCCGGACTTTGTGGGTAAATACGATCAGGTGATGAAGGACTGGATCCTTCATCATCCACTCCCCCCTGCTGACGATTCTGTTTACCAGGTCCTTGATACATT
>JAUILF010000231.1 GCA_030433135.1 Bacteroidia bacterium
TAGGGTCCGTCCTCACCCGGTCCCAGGCACCCCTCAGTGTCAATAACCCATTCAGCATTCCACCCCAGGAAGGAGCAATCAACATCAGGGAAAAGACCATACCCAGAGTTTGCGCCCAGTCAGGCAGAGAAGTGTATAACAGGTGGTGAGGTCCTGCCCAGATGTACAGGAATATCAGAGCCCAGAAATGAATGATCGAAAGTCTGTATGAAAAGACAGGTCTGTTGGCTGCCTTGGGAAGGTAGTAATACATTAATCCCAGGTAAGGGGTAGTGAGAAAGAATGCAACAGCATTATGTCCGTACCACCATTGTACCAGGGCATCCTGTACTCCGGCAAAAACCGGATAGCTTTTCCATAGATCTACCGGAATAACCAGGTTGTTAAAGATATGCAACATGGTTACGGTCACCCAGGTAGCTATATAAAACCATATAGCTACATAGAGGTGCGTCTCACGTCTCTTGATAATAGTGCCGAGCATGTTAATGCCAAACACAACCCAGATCACAGCAATGGCAATATCAATGGGCCATTCCAGTTCAGCATATTCATGAGAGCTCGTGTAACCCAGTGGCAAGGTAATGGCTGCTGCCACAATGATGGCCTGCCATCCCCAGAAATGTATGTTGCTGAGCAGCTTACTATACATGGGAGCCTTACAGAGTCTCTGCAGCGAGTGATACACCCCCATGAAGATGCCGTTTCCAACAAAGGCGAAAATTACTGCATTGGTGTGCAAAGGCCTGATGCGCCCGAAAGTCAACCAGGGTGTCTCAAAATTTAAGGCAGGAAATACCAACTGAAGAGCTATCAGCAGCCCGACGGTCATTCCTACTATTCCAAAGACAATGGTAGCGATTGCAAATTTTTTCACAATCTCATTGTCGTACTTGAAATGTTCGATCTGTGCCATGTGTCAGAAAGTTTTCAATTAAATGGATTGGTTAATAATTGAGATCTATTTGTCTCAAAGGGTTTATTCTTACAGTGGTCATTAAGTATTGGTATCTGTGGTTTCATCATCCAGGAGTATTCTTACCGAAGGTGTGTAATCATCATCAAACTGCCCGCTCTTTACAGCCCAGAAAAAGGCACCCAAAAATGAAACTGAAATAATGAGTCCGAGAATAATAAGAATGATAATGATGGACATAGTTAAGATGATTTGTTTCAGTTAAACATAGTTGCGGTTAAATTATCTGGTATCAGCTGAAGGATATGAAACCGTAATCATATCTGTCAAAATAAAAATACAAAGCCTGACAGCATAAGCAGAAAAACCAATGCTCTTTTTATCGTATTAAGAATGCTTCTGAATAAGGCAGACTATGTGATTTCTGATGTAACTCTCAAAGCATCTTGTAGGATGTCAGCTCCAGACGATGAGCTAGCCAGGAGCTTGATCCAATTCCAAACAGTACGATAGTAATGGAACTTAGTGGCATGAGAATGGCTGCAATCACCGGTGATAGCAATCCCTGGACGGCAAAACTGATTCCAATGATATTATAGAGAAAGGCTATAGCGTAGGAGACATATATCAACTTTACACTTTGATGCATGAATGTCAGGAATTGAGGCAGTTTGTTAAATTTGCCCGCCTGCATGATCGCATCACAGGCCGGAACAAAGTTGTTTACTTCATCCGTAATCACCAATCCCAGGTTGCTTTGCTTAAGCGCTCCGGCATCATTGAGACCATCCCCGATCATCATGACTTTGTGACCCTTTTCCTGCATCGATTTGATATAGTTTAGCTTATCCCGAGGGCTTTGTCTGAAGAGAAGATGACTTTCTGTACCGAAGATCTCTTCCAATGCTGGCTTTTCACTGGCATGGTCACCTGTCAGTAAAGACAGACGATAGTTCTGCTTTAATATTCCAATTACCTTGTTGAGGTTGTCGCGGAACTTGTGTCTTAATACATAATATCCTTTCTCCTCATTATCGATCATTAGGACGGTACCCCGATCTGGCTGGAAGGACTCTGTATCGACCTTTTGTGATTTTCTGATTTCGATAGAATGACCCTTTACACTGGCTCTCAATCCCACTCCGGTGGTTGATTCAAAGGATGTTACCGGCTCTGTACTTACGTTTGTATAATAATGGGAAATCTGGTTGCTGACCGGATGATTTGACTGGTCCACCAGAGACCTAACCCAACTCTCCTCTTCGTCACTCAATTTAATTCCCTGGTAACTGATCTTCTGGTCACCGTTGAGTGTGATCGTACCCGTTTTGTCAAAAACAAGCCAGTCGATTTCACTCAGTGTTTCTATCACGGTCGTATTCTTTAGGTAGAAGTGATTCGTTCCCAGGATGCGCATCACATTTCCAAAGGTAAAAGGGATGGAGAGTGCTACAGCACATGGACAGGCTATGATCAAAACAGCAGTAAAAGACTGAAAGGCGATGGCCGGATTGATCGGATACCAATATATCAGTGTACAGATAGCCACTAAAAGTATGACGGTGGTAAAGTAGGTAGCAACTTTATTGGCCAATTTGCTGGGAAGACCTTGCGGGTTAGATTTTCGAAATACATCGTCATTCCACAACGAGGTGAGATAGCTTTGATCGACTTTCTTATCCGTGACTACATGGATGGCGCCTCCGGTTTGCCGGCCACCAGCATATACTTTGTCACCTTGTTGGAGGTGTACAGGGTCTGATTCTCCCGTGACAAAACTGTAGTCAAGTTGTGCGTGATTACTTGTCAATACTCCATCGGTTGGTACTATTTCACCATGCCGTATCAACATCTGATCACCGGGTCTCAGTTTTTCCAGCGCTACTGATCGGGTATGGTCATCCTCTACCACCGTGATTGCCATGGGAAAGTAAGAGCGATAGTCTCGGTCAAAGGAGATTCTTTGATAAGTTTTTTCCTGAAACCATTTGCCAATGAGTAAAAAAAAGATCAGGCCTGCCAGGCTGTCAAGATATCCTGATCCGATTCCCGTGGTAATTTCATAAGCACTGCGCCCGAAAAGTGCGAGAATTCCCAGGGCAATAGGGACGTCTATATTTGGGTGGCGACTTTTAAGTCCATTGATGGCAGATGTGAGGTAATCCTTTGCACAATAGAATATTACAGGGAGGATCAAAACCAGATTCAGGTAAGAGAATACCTGCCTGAATAATCTGTCCGACATATTTTCCAGCCCCAGATACTCGGGGAAGCTAAACAACATGATGTTGCCGAAGATGAAGCCGGAAAGCCCCAGTTTGTACAGGAGTGATTTGTTTGTTGTCTTTCCGGGCTCGTCTTTGTTGACTTTGGCCAGGTTGGGTGAATATCCTATAGAGTCAAGCAACATCACCACCTTCTTCAGGGTTGCAGGGGCCTCAAACCTGATCTTGGCCTCTTTTTTCAGAAAGTTAACCCGTGAACTAACAATTCCACCTTCAAAACGATGAAGGTTCTCCAGTAGCCAAAGACATGAACTACAGTGTATTTGAGGAATTTGAAATCGAACAACCGTATATTTCTGATCCTGAAAATCTATCAGCTGATTGACTACTTCGGGGTTGTCCAGATGATCATGAACAGTGTCATGCTTTTTTCGTTGACTGGTACCTGCACTTGAGTTTAGCTGGTAGTACTGTTCCAGTCCATGAGCATGAAGTAATCCATATACCATTTTGCAACCTTCACAACAAAAGTACTTGTCATCCTCCAGGATGTCAGTGGTGGGGCAACTTTCACCACAGTGATAGCAGCTTAAGGTATTGGTCTGCTTTAATGGCATCGGTCCTTTCATCCGGTGTGTTAAAGTCAGTAGGTCCCAAATATAAGACAAGCTTAACCAGGGGGCAGGCCATACAAGACACTAAATCTCTACCGAAGCGTGAATAATCCTTATATTATTGTGCCAACCACTTGTAGTAATGACCAGTTTCAGAATTCGGCCAAAATTCCAAATCCATCTGGAGAAGGATTCATCTACGGTCTTGGATGATTTGCGCAAAGGACTCGAGGCAGAAGGAAATCCGTTTGATACAGTAGAGTGGCCGGGACATCTGGTATTAAAGATCAAGAAGGAGAAACAGCATTACTGGTCACCTCAACTCAATCTGCAGTTTATCGAGGCGGATAAAGGTACTGACGTGAGTGGCAGGTACGAACCACACCATAATGTCTGGACTCTGTTCATACTGTGCTATTTATCCCTGACAATCATGGCGTTGTTTATCGGGATTATTGGATTTTCGCGTTTAAGCCTGGGTATGTCAGCATCCATGCTATGGGGCTTGCCCGTTTTGGCCGGAGTGGCGATTCTACTTTACTTTGTCAGCCAACTCGGACAAAAACTGGGAGCGGAAGAAACCTTTGATCTGCATCACTTTGTAGAACGACATACCGGTAAGAACATTGACATCAGGTAATATCCATTTCTTCAGCCACATCAGATTTAACTTTCCCTTCGCTCGGGTCGTACCTGACAAACATGTGAATCCAGATAGAGCGGCTAATCCGGTAGGCAAGGTTGTGGATGAAAATGCCCACTATAGCTACGGTCAGTAAAGTAGGAGTCACTCCCCATCCCAACCCAAAGACCAGTCCCAGGCCCATCAGTATAAAAATCCAACCGGTGAGAATGTACGAAATGAACATGGCTCCATAGTAAAACCCGGGCTCCGGTTCATATTTCTGGCTACACACAGGACACCTTTCCGGCATGTTGTAGGCCGTTTTAAAAGTAAAGGGATGCTCAAATAGTTTACCTTCCCGGCATTTTGGACAGGTAAGATCAAAGATGCTCTGCAGTCTGGATTTGTTACTCATAACTTTCTCGAAACTGCAAAGGTAATATCTTAGACTGGGAGATGTTGGGTTACAGGCGTCGTCAGAGTGTCTTGGTCAGAAAGCCCATGTTTTCAACCTCGTACATATCCATCTGGATCCGACGTACCAGGGACTTTTTGGGTATAACAATCTGACGTTTGCTTTCTTTTAGTTCGACCAGGTATCCCACTGGTTTTTCTTCAATGATGCGAATGGATATCTTAGGATCTTCTTGGATCATATAAGTTTAATTTTATAAGTTTTCACTAAAAGGGAGGATGGCAGTATCCTCTCCCGGTATGGAGTTGCCTAAATATAACAAAAATAGATGACCGGTGTTCAAAGCCCTAAAATGAAAAAGGCCGGATTCAAAATGAACCGGCCTTCAGTTGCGAAAACAATGTCTGATTAAGACTTATGCTGCTTTGTCATCTTCCTCTTTCTTCAGTGGAGCCCGAAATACCAGCTCCTTATCAAAAGCGTCTAATACGACCGTGCTGTCGGGTCTTACCTTTTGCTCCAGAAGTTCCTTTGACAGACGGTTAAGCACTTTCTTCTGAATAAATCGCTTAACGGGTCTCGCACCAAATTGTGGGTCAAAGCCCTGTTCGGCGATAAATTGAATCGCCTGTGGGGTTGCCTGCAACTCGATACCTTGTTTGGTAAGCGTTTTTTGCAGCAGATCCAGTTGAATTTTCACAATATCATGGATATGCTCCTGAGAAAGTGGTTGAAACATAACAACATCATCGATTCTGTTGAGAAACTCCGGTCTCAAAGATTGCTTTAGTCTATCCAGGAGAAGTGCTTCAGTACTCTCCAGGACACTATCCTTGTTCTCATCCGTCATCGTACTGAATTGATCCTGGATGATGTCCGACCCCAGGTTAGAAGTCATAATGATAATGGCATTCTTGAAGTTGGCCACCCGACCTTTATTGTCGGTTAGACGTCCATCATCCAATACCTGCAGAAGGATGTTAAACACATCGGGATGAGCTTTTTCGATTTCGTCAAGAAGTATGACTGAATACGGTTTCCTTCGTACCGCTTCTGTAAGTTGACCTCCTTCTTCATACCCGACATATCCCGGAGGAGCACCCAGCAATCTGCTGACTGCATGTCTCTCCTGGTATTCACTCATATCGATGCGGGTCATCATGTTTTCATCATCAAACAGAAACTCAGCCAGGGATTTGGCAAGTTCGGTCTTACCGACCCCTGTTGTTCCTAAAAACAGGAAAGAACCGATGGGTCTCTTTTCATCACCAAGACCAGTTCTGTTACGCCGGATAGCATCTGCTACTGCCACCACAGCTTCATCCTGACCTACTACCCTTTTGTGAATCTGCTCTTCGAGATGGAGTAACTTTTCTCTTTCTGTCTGCAGCATTTTGTTAACCGGTATGCCGGTCCATTTACTTACAATAGCAGCAATATCTTCTCCGTCAACTTCCTCTTTTACCAGTTGGCCACCTTTTTCCTGCATTTCCTGCAGCTGAGTGTTGAAAGTTTGGAGGTTGGCTTCGACAGCTGGTATCTTACCATATTGGATTTCCGCTACTTCGCTAAAATTGCCTTCTCTCTCCATTTGGCGTGCTTGGTGCTTCAACTCCTCTATTTCCTGCTTGGCTTTCTGGATGCCGAGTACAATATTCCGTTCGCTTTCCCATTGAGCCCTCAAGGTGTTCTTTTCCTCATCCAGGTTGGCCAGCTCTTGGTTAATCCGCTTGATCTGCGCCTTGTCTTTTTCTCGCTTCATGGCCTCACGCTCGATTTCCAACTGTCGGATGCGTCTTTCAACCTCATCCAACTCCTCAGGCATGGAATTCATCTCCAATCTTAACCTGGCTGCAGCTTCATCCACCAGGTCAATGGCCTTGTCCGGAAGAAAACGATCGGTGATGTACCGGTGAGATAACTGTACCGAAGCTACAATGGCTTCATCCTTGATATTGATCTTGTGATGGGTTTCATACCGCTCTTTCAAGCCTCTCAAAATGGATATAGCGTCTTCTTCACTTGGCTCATCTACCATCACTACCTGAAATCTTCTTTCCAGGGCTTTGTCCTTTTCAAAATACTTTTGATACTCGTTGAGTGTAGTTGCGCCTATTGCCCTTAGTTCACCTCTCGCAAGAGCAGGTTTGAGTATGTTGGCAGCATCCATGGCACCTTGTCCACCTCCAGCTCCTACCAAGGTGTGGATCTCGTCGATGAAAAGAATCACCTCGCCATCTGCTCCCGTAACTTCATTGACGACAGCCTTCAATCTTTCTTCAAATTCACCTTTGTATTTAGCTCCGGCGATCAGCGCTCCCATATCCAGTGAATAGATTTGCTTCTCCAAAAGGTCATCCGGGACATCACCATTTACAATACGATGTGCCAGACCTTCGATGATGGCAGTCTTACCTACTCCCGGTTCTCCGATCAGGATCGGGTTGTTTTTGGTCCTCCTGGCCAGAATGTGAAGTACCCTTCTTATTTCTTCATCACGACCTATCACCGGATCCAGTTTTCCGTTTTTCGCCCTTTCGTTCAGGTGGATAGCATATTTGCTCAGGGCATTATATGATTCTTCAGCACTGTGACTGGTTACTTTTGACCCCTTACGAAGTTCATCAACGGCCAGTTTGAGTTCCTTGTCATTCAGACCGTGATCACGCAATAACTGTCCGGTAGCGTCCTTTGACTGTACGAGGGCCATGAGCAAGTGCTCCAGCGAAACATATTCATCACCCATGTTTTTCATCAGGACCGTAGCCTGTTGGAGAATGCCATTAGCTTCCCTGGTCAAATAGGGACTACCGCCTTGCACGGTAGCATACCCTTTGAGAATGCTGTCTACCGATGATTCAATCTGGCCCAAATTGGCAGATGCCTTTTTGATAAGGAAAGGGGTTACGTGTTCATCAACCCTCAATAGAGCTTTCAGTAAATGCCCTGTATCTATGGCCTGATGACCCATTTCTGCACCAATTTGCTGTGCTTGTTGCAGAACTTCCTGTGTCTTTATAGTTAGTTGATTCATTTGTTCTTCATTTTCTTATGGAATACATGCTAATATGTATCAAATTGGATACCAATCGGAAATGTCTGCCATTTAGGCCTGGGGTTTGATAGTGGTAGGACAAAATGACATGCAACATCATAACTAGTGTGCCATTATGGCATAATCTCTCTACATTTGCCAAAGGGTGGGTAGGCCATGGTCATTATTATAACTGTGGCCTCGTTTCGAAGGTTCAAGCTTAAAACAGGTGGGTTCAATGAATTACCTGAATCACGGCGGTTTATGGTGGTCGGTACACGGGAGGTAACCAGGGTTCAATCAGCTAGTAGTCTCCTCAGCGTAGATAATTGTTTTCGGGTTCCGAGCACTACGAAGTTTTCAGATTCCTTTATGATGGCGTCAGGGGATGGATTAATTTCCAAAGTTCCATTGGTTTGTTTTAGACCAATGATGTTGGCCCCTGTGGTTTCTCTCCAGCCAAGATCCCGGACTGACTTTCCTCTTAATTTGCCAGGAATTTCATCAAAGGAGATCTCGTCAAATTCGACATTGGATTGGCCTTCATGAGTAATGTAAGAAAAGAACTCCCGGGCTCTTGGTTTTGAGATAAGAGTAGCCATATAGTAACCACCAAGCTTGTCTGGCATCATGACGTAATCAGCTCCTGCACGTCGAATCTTCTTTTCAGTACGGACTTCCCTTGCTGCAGAAATGATTTGGAGCTTCGGGTTTATTTGCCGTGCAGAGAAAACGGTGAAGAGGTTATCACTATCATCAGGGAAAGTTGTGACAAGTGCCCGAGCCTTGTCAATCTTAGCTTTAACCAGACTCTCATCCTGGGTTGCGTCATCCTGTATGTACAGAATTTTCTTATCACTCTTCTGTATTTCTTCAATCTTGTCATTATCTCGCTCGATTACGACAAAGGGGATGGACTCTTCCAGCAGGTGATCGACGATTTCACTGCCATACCTTCCATAACCACAAACGATGATATGGTCCTTCATTCTGTTAATATTTGATTCTATGGTGCGGAGGTGGATATCCTTAAACAACTTTCCTTCTATGACCAGGGATGAAAATACAGCCACAACATAAGCTACGACACCAAAGTTAAATACGATCATCAATGATGCAAAAAATTCACCCGCCTCAGACAGAGGCCTGACTTCACTATATCCGACGGTCGAAATGGTAATGATGGTCATGAAGAAAGCTTCTCGCAAGGAGTAGTCTTCCAGAAGTATGAATCCTGTCACACTCAGTGTTATTGCTGTGAAAATCAACAGGGCAGCCAGCCTGAGATTGAGATAGGATCCTTTATATGTGTACCAATCCATATAACCAGTAGCAGCTTTTTCTGGAAAGGTAATGATTTGGTCTTAGATTGAGTGGCCGGATAATCTCTGCAGATGAGTCAACGCTCTACTCTCCGCAAGGCTTCCCCAATTGAGACCTGAGCTCATTTTCAAGGTACTGCAACACACTTCCAAAGTCATGAACGAGCTCCTTTTCCGAAACATAGAGCCTCTTGTATGATGGTTTGGCTTTCAACTTATTTTTCCTTGAACTCCCTTTGCCATCCGACGCAGTGTGGCATACTATGACCCACTTCAACTCATCACTGACAAATCCTAAGCATCCCGGGATTTGCATCTTTTGAAATGCAAAGGAATAGAACTGGTTGTTTGCCAGTAGTTTTGCCCAAAGGAGCTCATATCCTTCTTGCAAATTACTCATACACGAGAAATACTTATTTATTGTGAAGGTAAGCTATTCGACCATGTTTTCATTCCAAAACCTTATTTTCAAATCATCAAAAACGATGACGTGATATGGAAGTTGATGCCATCCAAACTTATACTGGAAATGCCATTGACTGGATATTGAGGTTTGCACCTCGCTTTGTTCTTGCTTTGATCCTTTTGTTCGTGGGTCTATGGCTGGTGCGAAAATGCATGAGTCTGGTGAAGCAGGGTTTTGACAGGGCTAAAATGGGGCCGGAAGTGAGTGGGTTTTTGCACAGTATGGTGTCGATCTCACTTAAGTTCATTGTAGTCT
>JAUILF010000232.1 GCA_030433135.1 Bacteroidia bacterium
GTTATTTAAGAGTATTATTTTAAATAAATAAATAGATTTTAGATAATTTGAAGGATTAAGTAGATAATAAGTATATTAAGAATTGGGAAATATACTTAATATAAAAATAAGTGAAGATAGTATTGCCCTCGCTCTTCGACATATTCCCAGGCAGAGCCTCCAAAAAACGAAGGCCAGTTATTCGGAGGTCCTCCGTTCTTACCATCTCGCCAGATATAGTAGTCACTATATGAATTATCACGACTTTTTGCAGACTCTAAAAACCAGGGATGCTCATCCGAGGTATGGTTGATGACTACATCCATCAGGAGTCTGATATTTCGCTGGTGCATGGCATCCAGGAGATGACGAAAATCATCCATGGTGCCAAATTCCGGATGGATGTTATAATAATCGGAAATGTCGTAACCATTATCGTCATTGGGACTATCATAGACCGGATTTAGCCAGATCATATCAACTCCCAGATCGGCAATGTAGTCCAGTTTTTCCATCAGTCCTGGCAGGTCGCCTACACCGTCACCGTTGCTATCCCGAAAACTGCGGGGATATACCTGATAAATGATACTTTCCTTCCACCAGATACGATCCATACTAGTCTGCCTTGTTTGTATTCATCATGGAAATGGAGGAATGAGAGGATACGAGTTGGTATCCCGCCATAAGATCAGCGGTCATACAGGAATGAACCGGTAAAATGCCGACCAGGTCTCCTACATCAAGTTGCTGCATCAGTTGTTCAGAAGCTTGTATAACGCCGTGTTCCTGTGAGACTGAAACAACACTACTTCCGGAGTCGGGCATTTTCCAGCCATCTTCGGTCAGCAGCACGGGCAAACCGTAAATTACCTGACTCTGCCAGGTCAATCTGTCTTTGGAAAGGTGAATACCTCCACCATATATGATGATCTTCCTCCTCACCGGGTGTTTTCCGACTACAGGACATGCCAGACAAACAGCAATATCCTGCAACTGACAGGATCCGATCTGTACTTGCATGAGATCATAGAAAACAAAATTACCGGGTCGAATTTCATCGACTCCGTCCCATTCTTCGGCAACGGAAGATGATGGAGTATCGCCCATGGAAACAGTTAGTCCGGAAAATTGCTCACTTGCCAGGGCAGACAGTTTTACCATGATCTGGCGTGCCTTCTCGTGGGTATGTTGTATTTCATTGGGTGAGCGGGATGCATAAGTATGACCTGTGTGACAAAGTAACCCCCGCAACTTTAATGATGGGTGCTCCTTAATTTTCATCATGGCCTGGAGAATTGTTTCCGGGTTGCCAGGATCAAAACCGGTGCGATGAGTACCTACATCAATTTTAACAAATACGCCAAGGGCAACATCTTTCGTTGAAAGTAGGGGGTCAAGGGCGGCAGGAGATGTGAGGACAACGTTTAACCGTATTTCCTGAGCTAATCGACTGATGTCTTTCCATTCCCGAAAGTTGAGTGGGAAGGCGATCGTTATATCATCCCATCCATGACTGGCAAAGTATTTGGCCATGCTTACCGATGAGACTGTAATGGAAGAAATACCTTCATCACGGCACCAGGAAGCTATCTCAGCTGACTGATGCGTCTTAAAGTGAGGTCTGATTTTGACCTGGTACTGGTCGGCACGGGCTTTCATCCGACGTATGTTGGCTCTGCAAATGTTTTCATCCAGTAATAGTGTGGGGCGTGTAATGTCCTTCATGGGAAACAATAATGAATTTCGCGAAAGGTAAGAAGGATTGCATAATTTTGTGGCTTTCAAGTAATTGATATGGCTACACCTGGAACAGTTTCTTTTCACACATTGGGCTGCAAATTAAATTTTGCTGAGTCTTCAGCGATTCGGCGCCAGTTTGAGGCAGGTGGATATGCCGTGAAGTCCTTTAACGAAGGTGCGGATGTATGTGTAATCAATACCTGTAGTGTGACTGATTTTGCAGACAGAAAATGTAGAAAAGCAGTCAGAAGTGCTTTGCGCAGGAATGCTGAAGCAAAAATTGTGGTGATCGGATGTTATGCACAGCTCAAACCCCGCGAAATAGCCGATATTGAAGGTGTGGATCTCGTGCTTGGGGCTGCAGAAAAGTTCCGGGTGCTGGATTTTGTTGAAAACCTGGATAAAGCGCCGGGTAAGGCCTGGATTAATGCCGGTGAAGTTTCTCAGGCCAATTCTTTTGTCGAAGCTTTTTCATTCGGGGACCGTACCCGTTCCTTCCTGAAGGTTCAGGATGGGTGTGATTATCAATGTTCTTTTTGTACCATTCCTCAAGCCAGGGGCAAGAGTCGAAGCGATGATCTGCAGCAGGTGGTACGCAACGCCCGAAAGATCGGAGATATGGGAGTAAGGGAAATCGTGCTTACTGGTGTGAATATTGGTGATTTTGGCAATGGTACGCTGGTCATTGAGGGCAAGAAGCCCAAGAAACAGGATCTTTTTATTGATTTGATTAGAGCGCTGGACAAAGTCGATCAGATATCGAGGATTCGTATTTCTTCTATCGAACCCAATCTGTGTACCAAAGAGATTATTCAGTTCGTAGCAGATTCAGAGCGATTTATGCCCCATTTTCATATACCGCTTCAATCTGGTAACGACAGCCAACTCAGGATGATGAGGCGACGCTACAAGCGATCCTTATACAAGGAAAGAGCTGAGATGATAAAGAAATATATGCCTCATGCCTGCCTTGGCGCTGATGTTATCGTGGGATTTCCCGGAGAAACCGACGCACACTTCGCAGAGACTATGTCCTTCATTTCTGACCTTCCGGTTGATTACTTACATGTATTTACTTATTCAGAACGCGCCAATACACCGGCAGCAGCTATGGATGAGGTGGTTCCTGTAGAGTTGCGACGTGAAAGAAACAGCCAGCTAAGAGAGCTTTCTGTGCGCAAGAGGAGGGACTTCTACTGCAGGCACCTCGGAACTGAAAGAAAGGTTCTGATTGAGCAATCGAAAGTGAAAGGTCAGCTTAATGGTTTTACGGACAACTATATCAAAGTGATCTTGGAGGGTGGGGAAGAACTGATCAATAAGGAGTGCAACCTGGTGCTTGATCACCTGCATGATGATGCAGTACTGGGCAGGGTATCCGGGTTAGTTACAACGAAATGACCTACGAATAACAAGATGGATCAAGTAGGGACAAAAAATAAGCGCCAGCTTTTTTCTAAACTGGCGCCTATTCACCCTTACAACAAAATTTGATTATGATAAGTCAAGTAATTATGACTTGTTTTAAATCTTAACGTAAAGATTGCGCTATTGTGCTGAATATACCACCCCATATTCATGGGGTATGCTTAAGGTTATTAATGCTAATTTTACCTTTCAGGCTTACGATATAATATATGTACCCAGATCTTTCTTACCTCTTTCATGATCTTTTTGGAACACCTGTAAACAACTGGTTGTCACTAATAAAGACCTTTGGTTTTGTACTGGCATTGGCTTTTTTAGCCAGTAGCTATTTCTTTGGTTTAGAGTTAAAACGGAAGGAAGGTCAGGGGTTGTTAAAACCCACTAAAGAGAAGATCAAAGTGGGATATCCTGCTACACTTTCCGAAATTTTGATCAATGCCTTGATCGGATTTTTTCTTGGCTTTAAGATCGTTTACCTGGTTGGACATTATAGAGAAATCGGCGAAGATGTCTTCGATTTTATCCTCTCTGGTCAGGGAAGTATCCTGGGTGGTATAGTGGGAGGTGCGCTCTTCGGGTTTTTGCAATGGTGGGGAAAGGAAAGGGAAAAACTGGAAAAGCCTGGAGTAAAGGAGGTCAAGATCTATCCACATCAGCGTAATACAGACATAACCATACGGG
This sequence comes from Bacteroidia bacterium, assembly GCA_030433135.1. GTDB lineage: Bacteria > Bacteroidota > Bacteroidia > Chitinophagales > Saprospiraceae > JABDMH01. The sequence continues at coordinate 3,829 of JAUILF010000232.1, forward strand.
CAGCTATCTCGGGTATTTTGGGAGCCAAACTGTTTGCCATCTTCGAAAGTGTCGACAATATCAAAGCGTTTCTGAGTGATCCCATCAACCAGTTTTTTTCCGGGAGTGGCTTAGCAATATATGGAGGATTGATAGTCGCATTTATTTATGTGTTTTGGTATGTGCGAAAGTTGGGTATGAAGCCCATACATATTATGGATGCGGTGGCTCCGGCACTGATCATGGGTTATGCAGTGGGTCGAATTGGATGTCAGTTGTCTGGTGATGGAGATTGGGGCATTGTGAACACGTTGGCACAGCCGTCCTGGTGGTTCCTGCCTGACTGGATGTGGGCATATGACTTTCCACATAATGTACTCAATCAGGGAGTCTATATTGAAGGATGCGAGGGTCCTTATTGCAGAAGGTTGGCTGAGCCCGTATTTCCCACTCCTTTTTACGAAGTAGTTGCCAGTCTGATCATTTTTGCCATTCTCTGGGGGTTGCGCAAACGTATCACCATACCCGGATTGTTGTTTTTCATTTATGTAACCCTCAATGGAATCGAAAGATTTTGGATTGAAAAGATCCGGGTAAATGATGAGATTCCCTTTCTTGGAATGCATCCCTCTCAGGCGGAGATTATCTCGACGTTACTGTTTTTTATCGGTATTGCAGGTTGTGTTGTGGTCTTTAGAAAGCACCAGCAGCAACAATCAACGGAGTAGGTTTAGTCGGTCTGCCATCTGAGTTGCAGCCTGATCCCAGTCAAATGCTTTAGCCCTGAGTCTTCCCCTTTCAATCATTCTGGCTCTTAGTTCTGAATCTGTTGCCAAGGAGACCATAGCTTCAGAAATGTCATCGATATCTTCCGGATTCACCAGGATGGCCGCTGTATCAGCCACTTCCCGCATGGATGAACGGTTGGATGTAATCACTGCTGTTTCGGCTTTCATTGCTTCCACAATCGGTAGTCCAAACCCTTCAAAAAGTGAGATGAAGATCAGACCCAGGCTCGCCGAAACCAGTTTTGTAAGCACATCATCCTGTACGTAACCCAGAAAGGTGATGTCATCTTTGTAGGGATGGTTCTTGTATATGGACTCGACGGTGCCTGTTTTCCATGCTTTTCGTCCAGCTATGAGCAGCTGAACGGACGACCCGGTCTTTTCCTTAAATTGGGCAAACGCATGCAGTAACCTTTCGATGTTCTTGCGGGGGTGAATGGCTCCCAGGGCCATGAAATAAGGCTGATCGTCCGAGTAATCATGTCTTATCCGGGATCTGGTGTTTTCATCATAGGGCCTGAAAATCTCCCTGCATCCATTGTAGATCACGGAAGTTTTGCCCAATGAATCTGGGTAGTTTTCTTCAAGGTCAACTCTGGAGGCATGCGAAACCGTAACGATATGATCCGCTTTCTGTACAAACCGTGGAACAAACTTTTTGTAGTACCATAATACGGTGGGACTAACCTGCACCGGGTAATGGATAAAAGCCAGATCATGCATGACCAGCAGTGATTTTTCCACCTTGTTTGACAAGGACAGGAAACCATCGGGAGAAAAGAATACATGGGCCTTTCTCCGCTTGTAGATTTTTGGAATTCCAACTTCAAACCACCAAATAAATAGAAACGGGTGTCGTGCTGGCGGCCTGATAACCAGAGGTTCAACGTTGGGCCCGAAGATAAACTCCTTATCATATGGTCGGTCAAAACAAAATATGAATTCGGTTTCCGGCTGACTGGCAACCAGCCGACGCAATATTTCATAGCTGTACAGACCAATGCCTTCCAGTTTGTCCTTCAGTAAAAATCTTGCATTGACCAATATGCGCATACCGGTGATTAAGGTGAAGCAAAGATAAGAGTGTGGGTGACATGGGGAGTGTGCCGTGGGAAAGGGCCATGAAGTGTTTATCTATTACAACTGGTACTGTTGATCCTATGCCCCATGATGACCTACTCTCTCAGAAATGAAAAACTAAAATCCTTGTGAACTCGGCTCATACCTATTTCCTACCTTAGATCCCGGGTGTAAATGCTTAAGAAACGTGGACCAAACGGATATCCTCATAATAGGTGGAGGTGTAGCAGGACTGACTTTTGCTATCAAAATGGCAGAACGTCGACCTGACCATAAGATTCTGGTGATCACCAAATCTGCCCTGGGTGAAACCAATACCAGGTATGCCCAGGGAGGAGTAGCGGCAGTATGGAATCATGAGGTAGATGATTTCAACAAGCATATAGCCGATACCCTTGATGCCGGTGATGACCTGTCAGACCCGAATGTGGTCAATATAGTGGTGAAAGAAGGCCCGGTAAGGGTACGCGAGCTGATTGAATGGGGAGCAAAATTTGACCAACAAAATGGTACCTATGACCTGGGAAGAGAGGGAGGTCATTCAGAAAACCGGATTCTCCACTTTAAGGATCTGACCGGCTGGGAAATTCAACGTACCCTTCTGGAAAAGGCAGGTACGTACGACAATATTGAACTACGTGATAATATTTATGCCCTTGATCTGCTTACGCAGCACCACCTGGGATATGTGGTAACCAGGGTGACTCCTAATATCGTGTGTTATGGTGCCTATGTACAGGATAAATCTACGAATGAGATCAAGACCATTATATCAAAAGTGACCATTGTGGCTACCGGTGGAGCCGGCCAGGTATATCGTAACACCACTAATCCTACTATAGCAACCGGTGATGGTACCGCTATGGTGTACCGTGCGAAAGGCAGATTGGAGAACATGGAATTTGTACAGTTTCACCCTACTGCTCTTTATAATCCGGCCGGAGAAAATCCGGACTTCCTGGTGTCAGAAGCGGTCCGGGGCTTTGGAGCCATCCTGAAAACCAGAGATGGAGAGCCATTCATGCAAAAATATGACAAGCGGGAGTCTCTGGCACCCAGGGATATTGTAGCTCGAGCAATTGATAACGAAATGAAAATCAGAGGTGATGATTTTGTTTACCTGGATTGTCGTCACATTGATAAAGATGATTTTACAGATCATTTCCCCACCATCTACCACAAATGCCAATCACTGGGAATTGATCCGATGGCACACATGATACCGGTCGTGCCAGCTTGCCACTATTTGTGTGGAGGGATCAAGGTGGATGCATATGGACGAAGTTCCATCAATCATCTTTTTGCTGTAGGGGAGTGTACCAGTACCGGGTTGCATGGTGCCAATCGCCTGGCCTCCAACTCACTTTTGGAGGGACTGGTATTTGCTCATCGTATTGTTGAGGCTGTGGATGACATTATTGATCATATCAAATTTGAAAAAAACATTCCCGACTGGGATGCTGAGGGTACTACCGAACCCAATGAGATGGTATTGATTACTCAAAGTTGGAAGGAGCTGAAAGAGATAATGAGTAGTTATGTAGGGATCGTTCGTAACAATGTCCGTTTACAAAGAGCCCGTTCTCGTCTGCATCTGTTGTATAAGGAAACGGAAGATCTATATCAAACTACGATCCTTTCTCCCCAATTATTTGAGTTGCGCAACCTTATCACCAATGGATATCTGATCACCAGGTCCGCGGCCATGCGACGTGAGAGTCGTGGTTTGCATTACACCACTGATTATCCCGATAAACTTGATTTTCTGGATGTTACGATCCTATAAGGACGCACTATTTGCCAGGATCTCTGCCACCTTTCAGATAGTCCTGGTAAGCTAATAACTCGTCCCATTGCTTTTCGTAGGCCATACGAGCTTGTCGGGGCCAGGTCTCAGGGTCGTGAATTTGGTAGTGTTCGCCGGCAGAATGCAATATCTCACGGAGTTGATCAGCATCAGACTCAGCCAGGGCTAACCAGGTGTCTATATGCCGGCTGTGAAGCAGTTCCCTGATTTTTGGTCCGATGCCCTCCACAATGGTTAGATCATCATGGCGAAATTCTTTTCCCATTAAAGTATAAGTGACACTGGTACTATCCAGGTGTGCAGCAGTTGGCTCTACCCCTCCAATGAGGAATTCCTGATAATCACGAAGCTTACGCCATTCCCCGTCAGCTGCCATTCGGGCTTGCTTGGGCCAGGTACCGGGATTTAGTAATTTATATCGTTCACCTGCGACTTCAAGAATACTCTGCAACTGAGGTACGGAAGTGCTGCCAAGTTGCCGCCAGGTATGAATTCCGTTGTCGTTGAGCACAGTTTCTGTTTTTGGCCCGATACCCTCCACGATTTGCAGATCATCTTCGGTAACGTGTTTGCCAAAAACGGTGCGTGCAGATTCAGCATCGAAACCCCTGCTTCCCTGACTAAGGTCAGTAGCCAGGCCGGCGATCATGTTTTCGTCTGCATCAAATTCGGCGATTGGCGAGGGTTCTTCACCCGGGCCGAGTTCAGGTAGTTCTCCCGTTGTATCATCTACTGATACACCTTCCTGACTCAGTTTGGTTAGTTTAGCCTTAAGGGCTGCATTTTCTCCTTTGGCATTGATCACGGCAGCATTACAGCTTTCAAGGTCCCCTTCAAGGTCATTGATTCTGGTTTGTGCGCTGTTAAGATTCATGTCCAGATCAGCAATTTGTGACTTGTATTTAGAACCATAGATGAATTGATGCAGCAGCCAGCCCAACAAAAACATCACCAGGCAAATCAGAATGATTTCAAAGGAATGCGAAGCAAATGACCCGGTGCCGGGACTCATAGCAGGATTTTGTATCTGCAATATGGTTAACATGGAATTGTACTCATAAGGTTATTAAATAATGGTAAGTTCAACACGTCGGTTTAACCTGCGTCCCTCATCTGTATCGTTTGAAGCGATTGGGTCATTTTCACCCTTGGATTCAGTGGTAATCCGGCTTGCCTCAAGTCCCTTACGTATCAGTAGATCCCTGATGGCTTCCGCCCTCATTTGACCAAGGGACATATTTCGTGCCGAACTTGCAGAATCATCCGTATGCCCTACCAGGTGGACCTTTTCATCTGTTTGCTGCAGACGGTCAACCAAATCATCAAGATAAGTATGTAGTTGGGGATTGTCCAGCATTTCATCTGAAGCAAACGGAAAGTGTATCACCATCCTGCCTGCTATTTCCTTTACAGCATCGTTATTTATCACCCGGCGAAAACCAACAGCATTGAACGTTGAAGTCGGTTCCTGATTGTCGGACGATTCGATCAGTTGGCTCTCAAGCTTTATCCTCTCATTATCGAGCAGACTGAAAAGATTTCTTACCTGGTTGGCTCGTGCCCAACCAAGATCTTCGGCAGCCGTATTGTTATCCTCCTCCAGATAATAGTTGCCAGTGATTTCAAGTATATCACTCTGGTCCAGTTCAGACAATATGGAATCGCGAAAACTCTCCCATTCGGCAGAAGTGATAGGTTCGTCGTCAGACCAGGCAAAAACGATGGGTCCTGATACCTCTTCAATGGTTGTTTCAGGGATATTCCCGGACGCATTGTCGGTTAAGTCGGTATTTGGTATTTCAATGATCTGGGTAGTGCGGCCGTAGGAACCAAAGGGACAAACTTGCTTATGTGGACAGACATACCACCACCAGGAAAAAAGGAAACACACCAAGGTAGCTATCCAAAGGAAAAATTTCATTGGTTGGGCGCTTTTAAGAGAGTTTCAAAGATAGGAAAATTGAGATGAATTCATTGGCTATGTCGTTGATACTGAGAAAAGTAGAGTTACTGAAGTATACCTTCTTTATTCTTAATGGATTAAACATGACAAATTCTACTGGTATCTGTGGTCAGAGCAGGATGGGTTATTTTCTACGGAGTAATGAAATTTTGATCAAATCCTGCTTTTTGTTGATATCAATATGACAAACAAAGCGGAATTTAATTTTAATCCCTAATTTAACCCGGATTATTCATTGGGGTTTCGTCATGAGAGTCAAATAGGCAATAAAGACGGGGACTCCAAGTGCTTTTTGACTCATGAGCGAACGATCTCGTAGAGTCGAGTACGACAGTGCTCGAAGTGAGTGAACCGCGAAAGCGGGTGGGTAAGCCATAGTTAACCATTATGG
>JAUILF010000233.1 GCA_030433135.1 Bacteroidia bacterium
ATCTCAGTAACAAAACCATACTGATCACAGGGGGGGCCGGAGTTGGTGTTGGCGGGGGGATTTGCCAGGCACTTACACAATCCGGTGCCCGAATAGTTATCAATGATATTGACCAGAACGCTCTACAGAAGGCTCAAGAAACATACCCTGATGCCCTGACCATATCAGCCAACATCAAGAACCCGGAAGAGGTGGAAGCGATGTTTTCGACTATCCGTTCCAGGATCGGCCCTATCCAGGGTTTGGTCAATAATGCCGGTGTTGGCCTGTGCAAACCGGCCCATAAGGTACAGGAGGACGAATTCAATCATTTGTTCGGAGTTAATGTTCAAGCCTTATGGCGTATGTCCAAAGCCTTTGTAAATCAATGTCTCGAGACTTCTACCATTGGTCATATTGTCAATATCTCATCGGTTCATGCTCACAGTACACAAGCCGGCTACGCCATATATTGTGCAGCCAAGAATGCAGTACTTGGGTTAACTATGGGTATGGCTTGTGATCTTGGATGTTATGGAATTCGAGTCAATGCCGTAGGCCCCGGATATGTCCATGCAGCGCAGAATTACGATCTGATCAAGACCTGGGCTGATGACCCCGATCAATGGGTCAAAAACATGACCCAAAACCAACAGGTGATCAACCGCAGTATCAAAGCTACTGACATCGGTAACACAGTAGCTTTTCTCTTGTCAGATCTTGCGTGTAGTATTACTGGTCAGAACATCTTTGTGGACAATGGGACCACAAGTCTGCTTTTCAACCGTGATTTTACCTAACCATCATCTTAAAAGACTTCCAATTATTAAATGAATAAAATGAAAATTGTAAAGATAGATTGCTACGAGGTGAAAGTACCTGCTTTGCCTGATGCTATTGCCAGTAAAACCATTCATAAGCCCCTGCACAAACTACCTGTTGGAACCAAGACCGGATGGAGTGTGCAGTTTGATGAACTTCCCAAGCTAATCCTGCGAATGGAGTTGGACAATGGAGTTATCGGCTGGGGAGAATGTTACCGTGACCATCGTTGGGATATTGTGTCAGGAATCATCGAAAGCATCCTGGGAAAGGATATTCGTTCATTTACTCTGCAGAAACTGCCCTTCGCTTTTTGCCGGGAATATGATGGATTTGAGTGTGCCATTTATGATGCTTATGCCAAAGCACATGAAATGCGAGTGGTGGACCTGATAGGTGGTCCGGTAAGAAATGCCATCCGGGTTGGTGCCTGGTCAAGTCACCGGGAAAAAGAAGAAATCCCGGACCTGGCCCGCAAGTTCTCTGAAATGGGTTTTGATTGTATCAAGTTTAAGACCGATCTGGAGGATGATGTACAGTCCTGGTGTGAAAGCATAAACAATGTTGATCCGGACATGGAAGTCATTCTGGACCCCAATGAACGCTGGGAGACCACGGGAGAAACCAGCAAGCGGATGCGGGATCTGGCAGAAGTTGGCAATGTCATTTGCCTCGAAGACCCTATCCCAAGGTGGAAATTGAATGACTATGCCCTTCTGCGGGGCATGGGCCTGGTGCCGATCGTACTCCATGTTTCGCTCCCATATATATTGCATGGTCAACGCATCAAGGATGCCATCCAGGCCTTGCAGGTCAACGGTGTAGATGGTTTCAACTTCAATGGAGGGCTGGCGAACTTTCAACGGCTCGATCATATTGCCACAGCTGCGGGACTACCATGCTGGCATGGTTCGGAAGTCGACCTGGGAATTCTGGAAGCCATGTACCTGCACTCATGTGCTGCTGCCACGTCCTGCATCTGGCCAGGTGATATTTTTGGCAGATTGATCAGGGAACATGATCTTCTGACAGAACCACTGCGAATCGAGCCTCCGTTCGCTTTTCTGCCCGAAGGACATGGACTAGGTGTAGAACCGGACATGGACGCCATCAAGCATTATCAAATCAAACAAGAATCATTCGAAATATGACAAAGAATCCATTTGAAAATATCGACAAGGATAGAAGTGCCATCTGGGAAATGCTGGTGGACAGGGATATTCATGCCTTTTGTTCAGGAGACTGGTCCATGGTAGCCAATGATTTTATTGAAAGCGGTTTCATGGGCCTGGATGGCGGTAAAGTCCCTGATCCGGATACCTGGACCGTTGGGTTTCCGGACCTGAAAACATATAAAGAGGAGTGGCTGTCACAGGCTCGGGACTTCATCAATACAGCATGGAAAGATGAGGATCCCAAAAAGGTGTTCTTTGAATTAACCAACCTGACTCAAATTGATATTATTGGAGATGCTGCAATCGCTCACAAGAAATTTGATGGTGTCCTTACGAAAAAGGATGGCGAGAAAGTTGTTTTGAACTGGCAAACGCTTTATCAGTGCCGTAAGGTAGGTGATGTATGGAAAATCGCAGGTTTTGTGGGATATCTCCCCTATCCACTTGGCACGCAACAAAAGGTGGTTACAAGGAAGATGGTTCCGGCTGGTGCCGGCCAACATAAAACGGCGGGACCCTATTCTCCTGTCCTCGAAGTAGATGTCAACAAGTTAGTAGTCATTTCCGGACAGGCACCACTGGATCTGGAAGGTAATGTCATTGGAGACCAGATCGAAAAACAAACCGAAGTAACCCTGCAAAACTGTCAGAAACAGCTGGCTACGGCAGGTTGTACTTTTGCCGATGTATTCAAGGTAAATGTATTTCTCAAGGATCTGGCTGACTGGCCGAGATTTAATGAGGTATATGCATCTTACTTTCCAGACCCTAAACCGGTCAGAACAGCCGTACAGACCCCTTTGCTCATGACTTTTTTGGTAGAGATAGAAATGTGGGCGGTCAAATCCTGAGTACAGGTAGCAGAGAGGTTCAATCAAGAGAAATTCTGCATAAAAACTAGCTTTTCATGTAACAAAAGTTGGTCTTTCAGCGATTATATTAGAACATTATACAAGAGCTGTAATACCTGCATGAAAACTCTTTTGCCTCTACTGTTTCTCACCACTTGGTTGTATGCACAAGATGAAGGTGCATACAAGTATGATGTACAGCGAATAGGTCGTGAAATTGAGATCGATGGTAAGGGAAGTGACCCCTTGTGGGAAAAAGCATTGATTTTAACCAACTTTCATTTACCCTGGAATGAGGAAATAGCTCAACCTACCACGTTTCAGGCCCTGTGGAGCGATTATTCATTGTACTTTTTTTACCGGGTAATTGACCATGATATTATTGCTCCGGGGTCCGGCCTGGATGAAAGAGGTGTGTTACCATCGGACCGAATTGAGATCTTTTTTCGTCAGGATAGTACTATGAATCCATACTACTGCCTGGAAATGGATCCCAAAGGCCGGGTTTTAGACTATGATGCTCGCTATTACAGAGAATTTGACATTGAATGGGATTGGCCTGAAAACGGTATTGAAGTGCGAACAGCCGGTTTTGAAAGTGGCTATACGGTAGAGGGCAAAATTTCGATGGCATCTCTACGGGAATTATCCCTGGTTGATGATGATGGTATTTTAGAAGTAGGTCTGTTCAGAGGAGATTTTTATCATCAGGAGGATCGCACCGTGGTACGTTGGATCACCTGGGTTCCACCCGACGTATCAAAACCGGACTTTCACGTTCCATCCGCCTTTGGCATCATCGAACTGGTCAAGTAAACCGCTAATACCAGTTCTTTCACAGAATCACTTACATTTTTGTCAAAATACTAACGTTTCTTCGCTACCTGAAGCTTATCTTTCGGTGACCTAAACCTTTTACCGGGAATATTCATTAGAATTCCTATTGCGAGCCAAATATGCTGCAAATACGGGCACATAAGCACTTTTTGATTCTCACTCCCGCACAAAGTGCGGGACAGGCTATGATGGTGACCATGGCTAGCCCACCCGCTTTCGCGGTTCCCTCATTTCTAGCACTGTCGTGCTCGACTCTTCGAGATCATTCGGTCATGAGTCAAAAAGTCCTTGGAGCGCCCGTCTTTATTGCCTATTTGACTCTCATTACGTAATCCCAATGCATAATCCCAGTTTTATCACTTTGACTAATTTTTCACCTCTGTTGGATGGTGGCATATTGATCATCTATCTGGCCGGAACGATTCTGGCCGGACTGATGGTACGAAGGTATGTCAAGAACGTTGATGATTACCTGGTAGCGGGAAGAAAGGTGGATGTATACCTGGGAATTGCATCACTGGCAGCTACAGAATTTGGTATTGTTACCTGTATGGCCAATGCCGAGCTTGGTTACAAATATGGTTTTGCGGGGACCAGTCCCGGTGTGGCTCTGTTTGCCGCCATGCTCATTGTTGGCTGGACGGGATTCTGTATCAAACCTCTGCGCGATAAGGGAGTCATCACCATTCCTGAATTTTTTGAATCGCGCTTTGGTAAGGAAGTACGGTGGGCAAGTGGACTGGTCATCGTGCTTGGTGGTCTCCTTAACATGGGGGTCTTTCTCAGAATGGGAGGAGATTTTTTAACCATCGTTTTTGGACTACCAGATGGATACCTGGAGATCATGATGACTGCCATACTGCTCATCGTAGCTCTGTATACCATCCTGGGAGGTATGTTGTCCGTACTGGTAACAGATTACCTGCAGTTCATAGTGCTAAGCCTGGGTCTGCTCCTTACCTGTATGCTCATTCTATGGCAAATCGGATGGGAACCCATTATTGCCAATCTCTCCGAAGCCCAGGGAGAGAGGGCATTTAATCCGTTTCATGATGGCACCTATGGAACCGACCGTATTATACTTGATATCTTTCTTGCTTTTGCCACTATCCTGACCTGGCAGACCATGATCACTCGAATTCTGGCAGCCAAGGATACTAAAACCGGACAAAAAATCTACCGCTCCACAGCACCTTTCTTTCTCGTTCGTTTTATCCTGCCGGCTTTCCTGGGTATCACCGCACTCTATTATTTTGCCCAACATGGCGGCGCACCTGATCGGGAGATCCTTGCGCTACCCACCTTTCTGGCAGTAGCCATACCCACCGGCATGCTGGGAATCCTGATCGCCGGTATGTTAGCCGCCGATATGAGTACCAATTCTTCCTATATGCTGGCCTGGAGTTCAGTCATTTATAATGATTTGCTGGCACCCATCCACAAGAATAAATGGTCGGAGAAAAAGGGTCTTCGGATCAACCGGATCCTGGTGGCTTTGATTGGAATATTCCTGCTGATCTATGGACTCTGGTATCCCTTGAAAGGCGACCTTTGGGTCTACTTGCAGGTAACAGGTACTATCTATCTTTCCAGTATGAGTGTGATCCTGATTGCAGCCTGTTACTGGAATAAGGCTAACAATTGGGGTGCTATCGGAGCGATTTTCTTCGGTGCTACTATCCCGATTACCTATCTTATACTGCAGCAGGTTGAGTCAACTCAGGCGTTCGCAGAAAACATAGGCCCCTACAAATCTGCTATTCTAGCTTATATTGTGACCGCCTTGGCCATGGTAGCCGGATCCTGGCTCAAGACCAGCATTAACCCACAAAAGTCCACATTATGATCTTGATTTGGTCCATCATTTTCTTTGCCATGCTGATCTGGTATTGCTTTGTGTCGATCCAGGTAGGTGTCCGCGGATATTCCAACATCAAGGACATGCTGGATGATTTGAAAAATAGTTGAACCAGCTGCTTTGCCATTTAGCTAGTTAGCCGGCCAGAGGCCGATCTAGACCAGTTAGCTACTTGGCTTGCTGGCTTCTGTTTCAGTGCAATATATTGTCGCACCTTGTGCTTTAATACAACAGCTTCTTTTAATGTCAACGTATTTTATTACGACCGACAACCGGCTAGAAACCACTTAGAAACAAAGATTAACAGCTCTGATCGCCCCTGACCCCCGTCAATATTGCCGGGCAAGCCTGAAGGGGAATACACCCGCTTGTCCAGTATGTGTCCCGGCATTCTTCAGTTTGATTTTAGTCGACCTTTTTCATGACGATAAACGGTACAACCGGCAACCCACAACCCGTAAACAGCTGGAAACCACCGCCAACAACTGTTAAACCACTGATAAACGACGTTAAACAACCTAGAAACCACCAGAAACAACCTAACACCTACTCATCCCCCAATTCCTTGATCTTAAACCGTTCAATCTCAGCGGGGATATGAGCTTCCTGCATAATGGATTCAATTTCAGAGACTACCTCAGGATACTGATCAGACACATCCAGTTGCTCTCGAAGGTCAGATTCCAGGTCGTACAATTCAATCTCCATATTTCCCTTGAAAATGTTCTTTCGGATGCCTTTCCATTTGCCCATTCTGACGGCTTGTTGTCCTTCATAAGCCGGAAACTCCCAATACAAATAATCATGAGATTTTTGCTTTTGTTCTTCTCCGAGCAGGGATGGCAAAAAACTAATCCCATCCCGGTCAGAAGGAAATGCAGCTCCGGTGGCTTCACACAAGGTTGGCATTACATCATAAAATATCGAGATATGTTCTGAGACAGAACCGGCAGCAATCTTACCAGGCCAGGAAGCGATCATGGGTACACGTACACCTCCTTCATGCGTAAAACCCTTTCCCCAGCCATATTGGGTTTTGAAGGGTTTGGCACTATCAAAGTACTCGGTATCTGCACCACCCACGTAAGTGGGGCCATTGTCACTACTAAAAATAATCAGGGTGTTTTCATAAACGCCCATCTCCTTGAGTTTTGCCACCAAATCACCTACCTGCTCATCCAGGTATGAAATCATGGCGGCATAGGTAGCATGCGGATACTGGCAGGGGAAGTATCCTTTATCCCCGAGATAGGGCTCTTCGGGACCCAATTTTTCCCGATAGTAGCTCACCCATTTCTCCGGTGCCTGCAGTGGAACATGCGGTATGGGAGAGGCATAGTAGAGGAAAAATGGATTGTCAGCATTTCGATCCATAAACGACAGTGCTTCCTCATGCATCAACTTCGCCGCATAATCATTCAGCCTGAATTCTGCATAACTCTCCGGATCATTGGGATCAGCTCCTTCCGGTATTTTTGAATTGGGAGGTACTAATTTATTGTCGAGGATCACTCTTTCTTCATTCTTCCAGAGGTGCAGCGGGTAAAAAGTATGTGCTTGTCGCTGGCAGTTGTACCCATAGAAAAAATCAAACCCCTGCCGATTGGGAAGGCCTTCGGTACCGGGAGCTCCCAGACCCCACTTCCCTACACATCCGGTCTGATATCCAACCGTCTTAAGTAGTTCCGCGATCGTGATCTCTTCGTCTGGAATGGGGCGTTGGCCTTCCAATGAAGGGTCATCAAACATGGCCTGAAAACTCCAGACATCCCCCCGGTCACCCCACTCATCATTACCCCGGACGTAGGCATGTCCGGCATGTTTTCCGGTTAGTAGAACACATCTCGCCGGTGCGCAGACAGGAGCTCCGGTATAATGTTGGGTAAATTTCATTCCGGAGTCAGCCAGGGCATCCAGGTGTGGTGTTTCTATAATCTCCTGACCGTAGGAACCCAACTCTCCGTATCCCAGATCATCTGCCAGGATATAGATTATGTTGGGACTGCCAAAATCCATTTGGGCCCGGGTAAGAACCGGTGCTAATAGTATCAGACCCAGCTTGAAAATACGAGAAAGATGTTGCATAAAAAGTCAGCGTATAAAAAGTAGCAATGATAAAAAACGTGGTATTTCTACCCTTATAATTTAATCATTTTAGCACGAAAGATACTGGGAGGTGACGTCCTTCTTCTTTTTATTCATCATACTTGTGAAGATACCATTGAGATGTGCAAGACTTGCCGGCTTACGTAACTCACTGATTTTACTGATATCCTAATAAAGGTCTTTATATAGTACAATCTCATATGAGTAAAAATGTGCATGATTATGTTCTATTTCAACCATAAAACACTCGTTTTGAGTCACTTACTCAACACTGTCAACTGTTCCCTACTTATTTCCTGAAGGTCCCGAAACTTGAGCTATTAACATGACCAACCGATAGAGTTAGGGCTACTTTACAAACCTACCCTAACCCCCACAGTGTAATTCCTACCGGGCATGCGGTATCGCTCAATTTCCTCGTACTGCGTATCCGCAAGATTGTCTGCCGCCAGATACACGAGCAGGGCATCGGTAACCTGAAACTGAAGTCTGGAATTAAAAACACTAAATGCGTCGGGCTCACTGCCGGGATAAATAAATACCTCATCAATCCTGCTTCGATATCTCCCGGTTAGAGTCAGTGACCACCTCTGATAGTTTGCCATGACCGATCCAGTGACGGTATGCTTACTCTTATAGGCCAGATTATCATTGACCCTATCCTCTGAGTCATCACGGGCATCGAGGTAAGTATAACCCAGTCGAAAATGCAAATACGGCGACCATTTGTAATCAGCATTTATTTCAACCCCCTGCATGATGGCCTTATTCAAATTGACTACCCGATAGACTAATTCTCCACCGGGCTGAGCTACCTGTTCATAGGAAATCAGATCGCGATACCGGTTGAGGTAATAGGCGGCATCAAAAGAAAGATTTCTGAGTACCTTCCAATTAACTCCAAGCTCATATGAAAAAACCAACTTTTCCGCTTTAAGTCCCGGATTCGGTTCAAAGCGCAGTCCCCCACCCTGCTCAAACTTGATAAATCGTTCCGCAATGGATGGATTACGGAATGCCTGTGCTACCAGCGTCCGTAAAGAGAAGGTAGGCATAGCATGATATATCAGGGCAGCTTTAGGGGAAAAATTTGACTCGCTGATCGCATCTTTCACCCAAAAGTAGTCATAGCGAATTCCCAGGGTTGCCTCGGTCTTTTCGCCCAGGGTACTTTCGTCCTGGACCTAAACACCGGTGGTAAATGCATGGTGTTTACCATATAGGACGGTATCGGGTTGGCCATTGACGTAATCATACCTGGCATCCATCCCGGCAATGACATAATGTTTGTCATAAGCTTTGTCCACCTGAAACGCTCCACCCCATCGACGTGTAAAAACAGAGGAAGCATCAACACTTTGCTTGCCAAAATTTACATTTTGATCTGTTTTGTCCTCAGGATGGTCATTAAACGTAAATACTGAATGATTGCCATAATGAAACATCCGGCCAAATAGCTTAAACTGATGGTCAGTGAGTGATGAAATAGTCAAATCGACATTATACTCGCGACGATCCTGGTAGTCATCCTTACGAAAGTCAGCCACATTATAAGGTTCCAGGAAGCTCAACCAGGTTGCCGGAGCATCGCTGTACATATAATTATAGTTTCCCGAAAGGGTCAGTTTGGTATGGTTGTTAAGAGCATATCCAATCTTACCAAATCCATTGTAAAGATCGAAGGCGGTCTTCTCGCGATGTCCCTCATTGGACTTGCGCCCAGCCTCCAGAAGATAAGACCACCGGTTTTTCCTGTTACCGTAGCTGGCTTCCAGGGTATTGAAAGTCCCTCGCCTGGTATATCCCGTATAATCAGGTGGACGTTCATAGAAGCCGTAATTTGCATGTAAACTAAATCGTTCCTCCCGGGGCTCGGCCGTTATCACATTGATCACACCACCCATGGCACTGGATCCAAACAAAGACGAATAAGCACCTTTTACCACCTCAATGCGATCGATATTTTGCAGTGGGACCAGGTTCCAGAGTGCTCCTCCCGACTCTGGGCTCAGAGAAGGTCTGCCATCAATCAGTAAGAGCACCCTGTTGCCAATACCTCCTCCAGCTACTTCCGAAGCTCCTCTAATGGATAAAGCCTGTACATTGGATCCGCTTGACCTCGTGACCTGCACCCCGGTAATCTGATCGAATGCCTGGTCAAAGGTTGCCAG
>JAUILF010000234.1 GCA_030433135.1 Bacteroidia bacterium
ATTTTTTCCATCTGGGAAAAGTCTATGCTGACAGTGTGGTCTACTCTCTGCTTTTTACCTGTACCGAAGAAGCTAAGTCCAAATAGCGTTACGGTAAGATATATGGCTAGTTGTTTCATACGAAGGTAATTTGCAATAGATCAAGGTATACAAATATTTATTGCATTTTAAAGTACATTGAATACCTTATACCTGTTAAATCTTAATTGGAAATAATGTGCATTTCTTAATAAAACTTGCCTCAACTTAAGAACTAACTTGGCTATTAGCCGTATTTAGTGGGTAAAAACAATTCCAGCTTTTCAAAATTTGAATATACACATTCATTTTTCCATCAATGTGAACTATCGGTTATTTTGAGAATGACATTTCCTTTCTTTCTTCCCGTGTCAACATAAGTGTGTGCTTCCACCGCCTGATCCATTGGATATATTCTATCAATGACGGCATTATAGTTTTGCTTCTCAAAAAGTTGACGTAAGAGTTCCAAATATTCAGTGCGTTCCGAAGCAACATCTGTTCCCTCTACGGAAAGAAACTTTCCGTTAGGATTTAAAAGTGTTTTACATTCCTTCTTACTGGTTTTTCCAACCGCATCAAAAATGATGTCGAATCTTTCCGAAACCCTGGTAAAATCTTCCTGATCATAAAGGATAATATGGTCAGCTCCCAGGTTCTCTGCCAGTTCCTTTCCCCTGGAACTGCACACTGCCGTTACCGTTGCACCATAATACCTGGCAATCTGAATTGCAGCAGCACCAACCGAACCTGTAGCACCGTAGATCAACACCCCGGGATTGTCCAGTTCCTGGATTTTTCCCTTATTCAGGAAATAAATGGCCGTTTGTCCACCAAAGGGAAGCGCTGCAGCTTCTTCAAAAGATGCATACGAGGGTTTGTGGGTAATTACTTTCTTCTCTGCGATACATAGATATTCGGCATGACACCCCTGCTTAAATCCGGTGCTTCCATAAACTTCATCCCCAATATTGAATTGAGTGACTGATGGCCCCACTTGTTCAACTGTACCTGAAAAAACCGTTCCCAGTATAGGTCTTCGCGGTTTTGAAAACCCCAGTACCAAACGCATCACGATTTTCATGAACCCTTCCACCTTGAGTCCTCTTATCCGGACATCACCCGAGTTGAGTGATGAGGCTTCGACCTTCACCAAAACTTCCTTCTTTTTCGGTGAAGGTTTGGGAATGTCTTTGATCAACAGGACTTCGGGTGGACCGTATGCGGGACAGATAACTGCTTTCATTCTCGTACTACTTAATAGGTTCTGGACGGATCTTAACTTAACTCCCTTCAATTGCGGATTGATTCGACCAAGATAGTTTATTGCCATCTGGTCTCCCAACATATGCAATCTAAACTGTCTCTGATGACTACAGGCAGTGATTTCCTCCCAGCCACAACCAACACTAACTCTGTGCTCTCTCCTATACTTTTCCGGCCTTAATACGACCAATCCTGAAGTGTGGCTCCACCACCTAGGTTCCTTCAAATGAAGTAATCCTCTACATCTCGCATAATTCGAACGGTAAAGTACTTTGTCATTCCGTATATTTTTTCAGGATCAGCGCAGCACAATGCCCTCCAAAACCAAAGCTGTTGCTCAGGGCGTAGCAGATGTCCTTTGCAAATAGAACGGACTAAAACCTCAGGTAAAAGATTGTTTTTGGCCATGTCACTTCCCGAGGGAAGCACGCACCACCTGGTCCCAAAATTGAAAGCTCAAATGTGTCTCCAAATGATATCGTATTACCAAGGTATTTCGCCGGTCTCAGGATTGGTTTTTTCACTAATGAATTTACCGGTAGGTCCATCAGGACCCAGCATAGCATATTTAACTACTCTTCTTGCAGCCAATTCAACTTCCGCACCATTTCCAAAAGTGAAATCCGTAGCTGTAAATCCCGGACAAACCGCATTGACTTTAAAATGGGTATGTCGAAGTTCATATGCCAAATGAATGGTATACATATTCAACGCTGCTTTAGAGGCAGCATATACAGCATACTTGGCGTGATCATAGGCGGGCCAACTCATGTCGCTTTGCAAAGCGAGCGAACCTACACTGGTACTCAAATTCACTATTCTCGGTTCATCTGATTTTCGCACTAAAGACATAAACGCTTTGGTTACCCTTGCCGATCCAATAACATTAGTATCAAATGCCTTCTGAAATTCTGTTGGGAGAGCTTCCAGAGCAGTGTAAGGATCATTCCCTCCATTAACACCTGCATTGTTGATAAGAACGTCCAACACCTCAGTTCTTTTTCTAATTTCATCATAAGCTCTTCGTACGGAGCTTTCATCTGTGACATCAATCTGTACCATTTCTACATGAGATAGTCCCTCAGCTCTTAATCTGTTCACAGCATTTGCACCATTCTGTACCGATCGACTACCAATATAAACGTAGAACCCGTTTCTCAATAAAAGTTCTGCTGTTCCAAAACCTATGCCTTTGTTGGCTCCTGTAATTAGTACCTTTTTCATTTTACTTCAATATTAAATCTCTTTGTCAAAGTTCGTGAGACCACAAATAGAACGAGTTACCAAATGGTAAAAAGTGACTAGCGAATGTTTTTTCTTATTCTGCTTAAGGACTGTTGGGTAACTCCCAGATAAGAAGCGATGTACGTCAATGGTACCCGGTTAATAAGCGATGGATAGTTTTCCATAAATTCTAAATAACGCGTTGTTGCATCTTGTGAGACCACCGGGCCCTTTCTGGACTTTTGATACATACATAGTTGTACCATCTTGCTTTTAATATTGTCCCAACCTACAATAATCTGTGATAGTTCCTCCCAGCTTTGCCTGGACAATACCATAAGGTTACATTCTGTACAAGCCTGTAAATAGTCGGAAGAAACAATATTTGCTTCAAAATTGACATAGTCAACCACCAAGCTATTCTCACTAATGAAGCACCGGGTTATTTCATCGCCATCTTTATTATAATAACACCCCCGAACAATACCATCTACGACAAAACCAACCTGCCCTGGAACCTTGCCTGCTTCTGAAAAATATTCATTCTTTCGAAGTTTGAGTTCGCCTGCCCTGACGCAAATAAGGTCAATTTGCTGCTTATTGAGATGGCCAAATTGCAGTATGTATTCGATTAACTCTTTCATAGGTCCAAGTTCATGAAATCCTAGACATGGTGAGTTAACATTTGGTAAAAAATTCCGGAACAACATCGATCATCATTCCAGGAAAGGCATGATACCGCCAAGCCGACTAATATTAATATAATCGTTCAACATTTTCACTAATCAGATCTTCCCGTCAGTATCTCTCCTATGCTGGACCATAACCACAGACCATTTTATTTAGAACGATATCCAGATTTGGCCTATCACCATCGCAATCCTGATACTGATAAATACGATATCTAGATATATGACAAGATATGGATTGAACGTGCCCTGTTGGAAGTGGTTGTCAAGGCTATTGGAAACAACAATTGACCAACAACTTGATTGACCTCAATGTAACAATTATCCGTAAGTGCCATATTGGTGATCTCTTAAAATTGTTATCTTTCAAGTGAATCCTTACAACATGAATAAGCTCTATCTCTTATTGGTTTGCTGTATTTCCTCTATCCTTGTTTGTGGAAAATCCTTTGGTCAGGGTCTTGTTGAGATCCAGGGAGCCCTCAAAATCGCCGCATCTCCCAACAATACTCCTGAGGATGGGATAATTCGCTGGACGGGCACTGATCTACAGGTGGCTAATGGATCAGATTGGATTTCTTTGATTGATGGCAGTTTTATTGAACCCTCTGGTGGCACTACTGGCACATCTCACATTGTTGAAATCGACGGACCCATTGTTGTAGGGGATTATGATGGAACTCCTGAAGAAGGAATGATTCGATGGACGGGAAGTGATATGGTGGTATGGTCAAATATTGGCAAGTGGATATCAATCCTTCGAGGGGTCGTGTATGATGGTGAAGTGACGGATGTAGACGGAAATACCTATTTAACCAAAATGATTAACGGTGAGGAATGGATGACCGAAAACCTTCGAACCACGAGATATAATGATGGCACTCCAATTCCCCAGGTTACCATAAATTCATTATGGTCTGGTGCTGATTACGGTGCCTGGTGCTGGTACAACAATAATCAGCAGTATGAGAAACCATATGGAAAATTATATAACTATTATGCGGTTGAAAGTAGCAAGAATATTTGCCCGACCGGGTGGAGGCCGGCAAGCTATTTAGAAATTCTCTCAATTTTTTCCGATTATGGAGGCAACAGCGAAGCAGGAAAATACTTGAAAGAGGCCGGCTATGCCCACTGGGAATATGACTTCCTGGGATCGCTAGCCAACAATAGCACAGGCTTTACAGCTTTACCTGGTGGTTTACGAAAACTAGATGGAAATTTTGTTCATCTAACTACACGTGCATGGTATTGGACCGGACGTGAAATTGACAATGACTATTCTGCATCTTTTGGTTTTCAGTCCTATAGTGATCGAGCTTATCCATCACAAACCAGTAATAAGAATGATGGCTATTCGGTGCGCTGCGTCAAAATATAAGAATTACTAATGATGATATTTGGAATACGAAACACCGGTTGTATTCTTTTGATATGGATATTTTGCCTACCCATATTACATAGTCAGAACATGACAGTTTTTGATGGTGCCATAAAATCGTATTCTAACCTATCAAATCCAATCTCTGGAATGATCCAATGGACTGGTGCAGACTTAATCGTCTGGAATGGATCAAAATGGATCTCCTTGTTGAATCAGCAATCTTTTGGTACGGTCGCAGATATTGATGGTAATAGGTATCGTACAGTGATCATAGGTGCCCAGGAATGGATGGCTGAAAACTTACGGACTACCAGATACAGGAATGGGGTATCTATCCCCCATGTACCTGACCAGGAAGACTGGAGTGCTATTGAGAATCTGTTGTACACTGGTGCGAGTAAGGATGCCTGGTGCTGGCAGATGAATAATTCCACGAACGAATTAATTTATGGCAAATTGTATAATTGGCATGCTGTTGCAAAGAACGACGGAATTTGTCCTACCGGATGGAGGATTCCAACCGAAGATGACATTATGACATTAAGTGAGTATTTATCTGGGCCTGCATTGGCTGCAAGTGACATCAAGGCCGCTGGAACAGCTTTTTGGAACGATCCAAATGTCGCTACTAATTCCAGTGGTTTCTCGGCCCTGCCCGGTGGTCGTCGAAGTGATGCCTTCCCCAGTTCTTTAGGTGGTAGAGCCTACTTTTGGACATCTACTTCTGCTTCCGTTATCCGATATCGACGAACGCCATGTATTTCTTAATGTATAACAATGGAACCGATCTTTGGTTATTCGATGCACCAAAATTTTGGGGATGTTCCGTGCGCTGTATCAGGAGTCTTTGACTATCAAGCATAGCCTAACCTCTTGTCCCGGAATCCGAAAAGTTCTTCCATCTAAGATACTCGTCTCTCATACAATGTCCACAAGGCCGGTAACGGTGTTTAATTGCCTCTTCAGTCGTTGCAAAGAAAGCCCGGTTTGAAGCTTTCATACGCTTACCGGAACCACAGTTCAGAAGTCCGAAAATTCTCAGCTTCTTATTTCCTGCCAAACGAATTTTTTCTCGTCTGATTTTGCCTCGCAACTCATAACCGGAAATTTCAATGTGATTGATCATAACTAAGTGTTACTAGCCTTTACCTCGTTTTATATCTTTTCCTCCACTTTGTCCAGGTTGGGTTTTTCATTGGTCCTCCAGATAGTAGATCAAATTCATTAATGTCTTCTCGTTGGCGGGAATAAAATAATTCATCAACGACAAATATTTTGGATTTTTTTTATATCCAATACCAAATGACTTTATATTGGTATGACCATTTTCCAGTTCATCAAAATATACTACATTGTAAAAATCCCTGGCGTCGTCCCTCATAAACTCAGGAAAATTACCACTTATCTCTGCCTGTAGTGTAATCAGTCTTTCCGGAACATAATTAACAATGTGAGTTACGATGGTAGTGCTGTCTCCAATAACCCCCTGCTCATTGTAATTTGTCTTGATATATCCACCAACTTTCAAGTCTATCTCAGCAAGAGGAACTGCCCAACTCTCCCAACCTTCTTTGTTAGTATATGCCTTCCAAACCGAATCGACCGGTGCCTTTACGGTAAGTTCCTGAATCAGTACTAGTTCCGGCGACCCTGAGGAGTCTATTTCTGAAACAATCCTACCTTGCTGTCCAAATATGCTCAAGGACAACAATAGAAAATACATTAAATACAATACCCTTTTCATAGAATAACATTGGTACAAATAGTAAATGTAAACCAAACAAAGTTAAACCGGGAAAATGCATTAGATTTTCTATTACGAACCAAATATGACTGCAAATACGGGCACATAAGCACTCTTAGATTCTCACTCCCGCCTTTGGCGGGACAGGCTATGATGGTGACCATCGCCTACCCACCCGCTTTCGCGGTTCCCTCATTTCGAGCACTGTCGTACTCGACTCTGCGAGATCATTCGGTCATGAGTCAAAAAGTCCTTGGAGTCCCCGTCTTTATTGCCTATTTGGCTCTCATGACGAAATCCCAATACATATACCCGATTAAACCTTCTACCGGAGCTCTCTAATATTGCAGACCAGTAACTCCGAATCGTAGCTGCCTCCTGAGATCTTTGATCATTCATCACGGCCAGTTATTGTAGTCTGGTTTTCAAATGCAACTAGGTGCCCACCTCCCAAAGCAGTTCAGGGTCCCTTCCCGGAATACTTGCATAAGGTCTGGCTAACCGCACCATACAGGATGATATTTTCCTACCAGTCAAGGGAAGTCTTTCTGCAGAGGAAAACCAGACTCTACCTTATAAGTCCCCCGACCGCCAATCCGCTTGGTACCGAGTCTGGCTCACTCTTGTCGAAATTTTCATCGTTCAGGGTATTTAGAAATGAAATAATAGGATTCATATCTTTCACTTCTATTTCGACAACATTTACCAACGTGTCCAATTGCTCTCTCTGCAGGAGTGGGTTAATATTTTTCCCAACGGAGATATCTTCATAAAATTCCATAACCCTGCGCAAAGTCAAGAAGGTTCCGTTATGCATATATGGAGCAGTATGTCTGAGGTTTCTCAGGGTTGGGGTCCTAAAAGCAAAGGTACTATCGATCCCCATGTCCTCAAACGGCAATTTTGCATTGTGCCGAACACCCAGGATATGCTCCTTGAAATCAGAAAACATGGGACCATTGTGACAGTTCCCACAACCGGACTGTTTAAACTGCTCAAAACCCTCCTTTTCAGACAATGATATAGCAGACTCATCTCCCCGCATATAATGGTCAAAACGGGAATTATTGGTAACAAGCGTTCGCTCAAAAGTTGCTATAGCCCTGGCAATATTCAGTTGATTGATTGAGTTTTTCGTACCATAAACTTCCTCAAACAGCTCCTGGTAGGCAGGGATATCTCGAACACGCCGAACTACTTCCTCCAAAATTTCCACTTCATTGAAACGTTCACCACGCATCTCCTCCAGGGTCTTGATCGGTTCCAAAGCCTGCGCTTCCAGGCTTTTAGCTCTCAGGTCCCAGAACATCGGCGCACTGACAGGGTCGTATTTATTAAGATGGTTAATGCCATTAAAAGCTGTGTTGAGAATAGTTTGGCTATTTCGTTTGGTGAATGGAATGGTATTAGGTTGCTTGAATGCTCTCTTACTGCCAAAGCCATGTCCATTTACTCCAATGGATATTTCAAGAAATTCAGCATATCCGCTTGATGGATGATGGCAAGTAGCACAAGCCACATCCTTTTCACCGGATAGTATAGGATCAAAAAACAACAACTTCCCTAATTCCGCCTTCCTTTCTGAATAGGGGTTATCCGGTGGATAAGTAACTTGTTCAGGAAGTGCCGAAAATTTTGAGAGCCGATTAATGAGCAATTCCCTCTTCTTTGAGGGACTCATTTCCCTTTTTCCTGGGGGTCCGTTTTCAGATCCGCAGCCAAATAGCAATAGTATACCTAAGGCAAGGAACACTGTGTGCAACTCACTTGATGTCACAATGTACATGCTCTTATCGCACCACATTTTCATACTGTACCTATGATCATTTCCAATTTACCGACATAATATATGAATATCCATCATGGTTCTTATGGCACCAGGTTTTCTGCATTGCATGAGACTCACATCATGTCCGGGATTACGGGAGGCCGCCCCAGGCTCATGACCGTTATGATAGGCTTGCTTTGATCAGGTCCAGCAACTCGGCTTTTTCATCTTGGGGAAAATCCAGTCGTCCTTGTGGAAACATGCTCTCCATCAATCTGCCTCCTTCAGGCGGTAAGGTTGGTGTCTCTAACTTAAGTATGACAAAATCGGCATCTTCGGGAGATGAAACGATGGTTCCGAAATCGATTTGGATGTCTCCGGTCATGCCTTCGAAGTATACCTTTTGCTCCTTACTGAGTGGTAATACACCTTCATTTTTTAACGGTACCATGGATTTGCGCTGAGCATCTCGTCCCTTTTCCTAGAATGAATACCTTACCATTGCTTGCAATCGATGAGCAGCACCTACTGCACTATCTACATTTCTGATATTCCCCCAGGCATATTCTATACCGGTCATAACACGTTTATCAAGTTTCCAAATAACATTATAATGACCCATCAAACCCTCCTGAAGTGTATCATCAGACCTAAAATCAAGATGACCTCGATCCATGTACGCTAAGGCAAGATTTGTAGATAAGGAAGGCGATATATTATAACCTCCGCCAATGGCTAAAGTGATGGCATCCTCTTTTTCAATTTGACCTTCTGGTAGGATAACCGCACCCTCATCGGTTCCTGCAAAAATTAGAATCTGACTGGTAATACCTGAGTTAAATGAGCTGTGCCAGGTGATAAAAAAATCATCTGTCAGAGACTGCCTACCGTTAAGAACTATTCCCCATCCCGCTGCAGTGGTGTTTGGGCTTTGCTCAAGTCCATCCCATCGCAATTGCTCCATCTGCCACCCGAGGCTTATCATACCATTGTCACGCTCATTGCTTACTCGAGCTGAAAAAACAGGTAAAACCGGCTGATATTCTCCGGCAATATCAAAAGGATTAAACATTCCATTCAGGCCGGGCATTTCCAGGGCCAAACCCAGCTGCCATTGCCTGGTGAAATCATGTTCGTAGCGAATCTGTATGGTTCTTCCCCCAAATAAGGCGTCACCAGCCGAAAAATCCATAATAAAGGGGAACACCCGTAAATCTGATAAATTTGTCCAGGTCTGACCCAATGTCCATTTACCATATTTGACAAAGGCGTGCCTCAGCCTTGGCTGGACTGCCTTTAAGAATTCATCAAAGAAGTCAAATTCGAGGAATAATTTCATAGTCCGGCCCTTACCGGTTGTTCGTCGTATATCGAAATTAAACCGTGTTTCCCTGACATGCATATTGAAGAAAGGACCGGCTGCTGCTTCAGGGGTGTTTTCTGCATAAATTTGATTCATTAGAAGCTGATTCCTGCTTCCCGAACCATTGAAATCGTAAATAGCATCATGCGTTGCAACCAGCTCGGCATGAGGGGTCATAGACCATACGGTTGCAGGAAAAATTTGAACCGTGTCATTGATGTTAACTTTTACCCCGTGGAGGAGGCTCGCAAGAGTAACATGCGTCACCGACCAATTGGCATCGGTGTACAAGGATT
>JAUILF010000235.1 GCA_030433135.1 Bacteroidia bacterium
GTCATCAAAATATAGATTGGTAGCTTTTGCACCTGGAGCCTTGATTTTTACCCGCCATACCCGGTCCCCATTCTCCAGCTCGGTCCAGTGTCCTTGCTCAAATCCAATATCTGCCCGGATTAATACTCCAAAACGCGGAGCCTTAAAATTAAGCTGATCATTAACTTCGTCTTCTCTTTGGATGCGTTCCAGTTGAACTTCAGGTAGGTCGATGGCAGGAATGCTATCCCCGGGGAAATCAGGTAAAAGCATGCTTTGGGGTAAGGATCCACCATCATTTATTTGTCCGGATAATGGGAGATAGGCCAGGGTCAACAATAGCATGACACCTGCAAAGACAGGGTAGAGCTTTCGCATTTGGTCAGATTTGAGTGAAGAGCAATATTATCTAATGCAAGCCGGTTTAAGGCTTCTTGTAAATTATCAAACTTTTGGCTCTTTTTTTCTTCTAAAGGAACTATCGAAAGCCCTTTATTCAGATGTGTCTTAGTATCCGAAATGAAATATAGGTAAATTCAATTGTGGGCAACATTATCACGACCAATTTTGAGATAAACCAGGTTCGTTCCACCACCCACCAATATTTACTCAAATCCAAAAAACCCATTGGCCGTACCATAAAAGATATCATCAACTGCCTCTTTAGGCAATTTCAAACCCTGAAATGATCCGTTAACGAGGTCACTGGTCATTTCCTGATCAGAAACAAAATAGGTCCAGTCCCGCATCCAGGTTTCATGAAGGTCTTCTGCTAATTCTTCCGGTGTATTGGTCATCGCATCACCGGCATCGGTGGCATACATGATGCGGTCAGCGTATTCCATGAAAAAATCCCTCACCCCGTCCCGATCGTGTATAGTCTGGTAAAACACCTGCCCCATTCGCGCTGCCAGGTCGATGGTGGCATCAGGATATTGATCCAACCAGGCCGCCAGGGTATCCACATTCCATTCGATGCTGGCCATATGCGCACCCATGAAGTCCATCTCGGGATGTTTATCCAACCGGCGATTGCGTGCATCCATCTGATCCTGGTAGGATGGCAAATCCGGATGGTTGTACATATGGTACTGTGGATTTCGGGAAAAATATCCCCGATCATTATTGGTGGTCATTTCATCCAGGGGCAACCAGCAATTCAGAGGTTCGCCCAGATGGCCCACTACTAGCTTGTTCCGATTGATAATATGCTCAAAGATCGGATCAAAACGATCATCATCAAGCATCACATTTGAACTGTCTCTGTCTTTGAGCACCATGCCAATGTTCTTCCACACCTTGATTCCAACTGCACCCTGGTCAAAACAACTGTCCAGCCAGGCAATGGTTTTCTCCTCCCAATCCGGTTCGTGAAAACCTTCTACACTAAATGCGGTAACCGGGATAAAGTCATCGGGGAAGTTCTCTTCCTGCATTTGCACATATTTCCATTGATTGCGTACCCCTTGCCAGGTACCGGCACCATCGACCACGATATTCACCAGCTTGAAATTGTCTTTCTGAGCCTGTTGCACGAATGCCGGCCGTTGTGTACGGATATGCACATGAACATCTGCCTTTTTCACGGTGGGATAATCATCTATCTGGTAGTAGGATGCCCTTCCGGGATAAAGGGTATACATGCAGAAAACCATGGCAAAACAGGAAAGGAGATAGTAGTTACGCATCTTCATTTAGATTTTTATCCATACAAAATACAGCTTTGTTGATTGATGCTGTATCACCGTTGGATAGTTTCGTATAGTCTACGCCCCGATGAGACTTTGTTCACAATAAGGTCAGTGGTGTACGAAATCATCAAAAGGGATTGCGGGCAGACACCCTTTAGGGATGGGGTAGCGCAGAGCCTTTTTATGTAAACCGAGGCATACAAGTCTACGCCCCGATGGGGCTTGAATTCCTTTGTTATTCCCACATTGGGCTGCCGCCCAATGCTAGGACTTTACACCCCTCTGGGGCTAAATTCAACCCGGAAAACCAAATCTTGTCCATCCTGAAAATCATTAAATCCTGTTCAAATTACCACTGCCGTAATCCTGTTCAAACATGCGGCACCTTCCGGCATCAGAAGTCTTTTCTTTCCTACTTACTTCACTTTGGCAAATTTTCATTGCTTGATTCCCGTTTATGTAATATCTTCCCCCAAGCAAAACAGCTGTCATTTTTCTCATTTAACTCTCTATCGATGAAAACATTCATTAAAACCTTGTTTTTGGCACTTGGTGTTACAGCACTGCTAAGTAGCTGCTACACCAGCCAAAGCAGCACCAATACTAAAGACGGTGAGCCGGCCTATCGCGAGTTGGCTGATATGCTGCGCAAAGAACCCGGTGTCGACGTAAAGGGTCAGAGCCCCAACTATGACATCACGATCAGGAGTAAAGGCACTTTCATCACTTCTCATCAGCCGCTATATGTAGTGGATGGACTGGCGATGGGTACGAACTACGCTGATGTGGCAAACGCCATCAACATCGTTGATGTACAGGATATCAACGTACTCAAGGGATCCGAGGCATCCTCTTATGGATCTAGGGGTGGAAATGGGGTGATCGAAATTCGACTAAAAAAGGGAACCAATTAGGATCTCCATCGGATAGGCCAAAGCCTGCTTACTACCATAATGGTCACAAGGTTGGACAACATGGCGAGTGTCCTGAACGGAAAGGTGATGATGTCATCTGTTACCGGGTAGGGTAACCATGGATCTATGCCAAAGGCAGGCTCCCCACCTCCTGCCCGCAGTATGAATGCAACGACAAAACCTGCTACAGCTCCATATGCGTTGGATTTGCGATCAAACAAGGCAGTGATTAGCGGGGCTAACAACAAGCAATACACCAGGTCACTACACAATACCCATAAAACATAAATACTGGTCACTTTCAAGGCAATCAACATCGTGGTAATACCCACAATCCAGATAATCCTTCGCATCACCTTCTGAGAAGGATCTTTTGCTTGGTTATTACGAGGTAAGATATTCCAGGTGGTGAGTGACGCAGCCGACAAAATGGAGGAGTCTGCCGATGACATCACAGCGGCAGCAATAGCTCCCAGACCCAGGGTAGCCACCCAGGGATTGGTCAGGTTTTGAATGACATAAGGCAAGGTGTACGCAGGATCAGGAGGACCACTCAACTGTAATACCTCCCAGTCCGTACTCACGGCTGCTATCCCAATCATGACCGCTGGTATGGCTGCCACCAGGCAAACTACACCAGAAATCACCGAAAGACGTCGTGCCACCGTTGCACTACTGGCCGCAAGAACCCTCTGAAAATAGACCTGCCAGGGTATACCTCCCAGCATAAGCATCAAGGCACTGTCCCACCAGTAAGCCCAATAAGCCCCAAGTGCCTCCCTGTTAGGAAGAAAACTGGCAGAACTACCCATCTCATTGCGGTATATGGACCAGGCACTACCAAGGGACTGCTCTCCACTAAATACTACCCATACGACAATCATCAGGCCCACTATCAGCACCAGGAGCTGAATAACATCGGTGACAGCCACCGACCATAAACCTCCCGATGAAGTATAGATAATGACTATCAATGCCGACAGAACAATCGACAACTGGGGACTCAACCCCAGGATGGTTCCAAAGGTAGAACCCAATGCCACCAATATGGCAGAAGTCCAAAACAAGTCGCCCATCAAGGCCGGCAGATAAAACAGTACGTTGAGCCTCCTGCCAAACCTGGCCTCCAGCGGATCCAGCATAGTTGTATATCCCCGGCTACGCATAGGCCCTGCAAAAAACAGTCCGCCCAAAATAAGACTCATAGCATACCCCCAGGGAGCCTGAACCCATATCAAACCCGAACTGTAAGTGTATTCAGCCGTACCGTTGATAAAGCCTCCTCCTACCCAGGTGGCACTCATGGTAAACACTGCCAGACCCAGTGGCAATGACTTGTTGGCCAGGATATGATCACCCGGTGATCGCTGTCCCGCCCATAATGCTGCAAAAAATATCAAGGCGTAAAAAGCCACCATCGACAGGTAGGCAGGCCACATGATATCTCCCAGATCCAGATACTCTACCAACCAACCTACTGCCAACAGGACCAACACCAGGATAAGGAGGGATTGGTAGACAGGGCTATGCTGTTTCTTACGGGAGGTCATGTACAATGATACAAAGAATGCCTTCTCATACTGTAAAACCCGGGACTAAGAAATGAATGTTTGACTAAGTCATATGGTATGGGGAAGTATACTACAAGATTGATCTTTGAATTCATTAATTTCCATCTAATTATCACAGAGAATCCATGAACTGGAAAAAAGGGGCTTCCTGGCTGGTACATCTGTACACTTCCCTGGGAGGAGTATGTGCCCTCTTGTCCTTAATTGCCATTACCCGTGAACAATGGGCTGCCTCCATGGCCTGGTTGTTCGTGTGCTTTTTTATTGATGGGTCCGACGGTTTCCTGGCTCGACGGTTTGAAGTCAGTAAGCATTTGCCCGGTATGGATGGCAAACACATAGACTACGTTATCGACTTTCTAACCTATGCTTTTGTACCCGCTTTCTTCGTGTATAATTCAGACATGGTAGGCAGCAACCTGTCGCTTCCGACCGCCATATTTATCATTCTTACTTCAGCCATCTATTACGGCAAGAAAGATATGGTGTCAGACAAAAAACACTTTAATGGCTTTCCGGTGCTGTGGAACCTGGTGGTGTTTTATGCCTTTTTTGTCTTCCAGTCCGGTGATGTGTTCAATCTCTGCATGATTATCTTCTTTGGCATCCTTCACTTCATCCCAATCCAGGTATCCTACCCCAGTAGTGACAAGAGTCTGGGAGGAAAAGTGCTTTTTGCCGTCAGTTTGCTCATACTGGTGGCTTTCGTGGGTTACCTGTATTTTTTTCCTGATGTACCCGTCACCCTGCAGGTTGTGGCATACGCTGCCCTTGCCTATTTTGGTTACCTGACTATCAGGTACTCCTGGCAGGCCTGGTTTGGAAAACAATGAAGTTCAACTTGAGGCATAAAAAAAGGAGGTAACATAGTGCTACCTCCCGTTTTGTCTGGTTGCCTATCACCTCTCAGGCGGTTCTGGTCACTTTACGTAACAAACCAGATGACGAGCATCCAAACCAGAGTACATAGAATCAAGGATTCCAAATACTCCATGTTGCATGCCTTCCGGCATGCGATCAAGGTACTCCAAATCCCGACATCACTCTTGATTCATCTTTCGATAAATCCTGAGGATGCCCGAATAATCGAATGACCTCAATTCAGCCAACTTGTGTGACACTTTATCCGAATCAATCCGATACCAAACTGAATAGATTGTTTTCGGATTCACTCGGGCGATGATGTAATGAATACATTCAACCTGTTGTACAGATCCGTTTCATCCTTCAGCTGTATTACTTACTGGTTGATGGGTATAAGTATGGTCCATACAGACTTACTAACTCCTAACCAAGCACATCAGCTACTATGGTTGAAACCATCAAGTGCCTCATCATTGGCCTACCATCCTCTTTCTCGCTGGGAGAAAGGGATATATTTTTCGTTTGCCAAAGCTATCTTTCTAGCTTCGTATGCAGTTATTAAATATATATGATAATTACATATATTCAAAATAAACAGATGTTAAATATTGAAATATTTACGATTTTCCAAATATTAATTTGACATTATGATCTACATTAATACATATAACGCTAATTAATATCCAGTTAGGTTCTATGTTGGACAACTACTGTCAAGACATTCACCATCAAACCGTCAATCTCACACCTTCACTTGCTATCGAATGATAAACTGCTGGAGCTTGTACCGTCCCTCCCCATTGGTCATCCTCAAATAGTATAAGCCAGGTGAAGCATTCAGATCAATTTCCCTCACAGCAGAAGCCGATTTAAGATCCCATACAAATCTCTGCATTTGCCTGCCATAGGCATCAAATACATCGACGTAATGAAGTCCTATCTGATCAGTCTCAATGGCCATGGTCAAAGGTTGGGATCTGCTCACCGGGTTGGGATATAGGGTTATGGTAGCGTTCAGATCACCAATTTCATGAGTCGAAGTGGTGGCATCCAGTACAAACTCAAAGGTGTTTCCACAACCTGCTTCATCGGTCACCGTCACTGTGTAAGTACCAGGAGGTACACTATCCAGAAAGCTCTCGGTACTGCCGGTATTCCACAGATAAGACAATTCACCCTGCCCGCCTTCAAATTCTGGTATTACCGATCCCAGATTATTGCTGTACAACCTTAGCTGAACTCCCTGAAGGGTGATAAGGGGTGCAAATGCCAGTCTGGTGGCGATAACGGTGTCACAAGTTCCTTCACCAAACAACGTATCTCTGTACATTCCCGGTGCCTTATAGACGGTGTCACCCACCATGAGTGAATCACCGAAGCACAACACTGTATCAATGGTCATCCCAACGTTGAGCACTTCATTAACCGCCAGCCTGATAATCGAATCACAGCCTCCACGAGCCATCAGGGTATCAATGAAAATACCTGCCCTGGTGATGGTGTCACCATTGAAAACCAGGGTGTCTCCACGGCAAATGGTAAACTCGAAAACCTCATTGTATTGTTCCACTACCTCCAGGGTCAATACCACTATTGAGTCACAACCTATATCGGTCTGCAACGAGTCAATGTAGACACCGGCATCATAGTACACCGAATCACCAATCCGGATCGAATCGCCGGCACATATAAGCTCATCCCGGTAGAACGTATCCGTCTCAGGTATGGTGAGATTTAAGACAAAAGTAGAATCACAACCAATGCTGTTTTGTATGATATCTATATAGGTCCCAGACATACTGTATGTCATTCCCCTGAAGTCATAGGTTTCACCCTTACATAGTCTCACAGTCGTCACAGATAAGAAAGAATCGAGTACGGTCAGATCGGTAATGATCACAGAGTCACATCCAAACCTGGTCTGGAGCGTATCCATGTACAGATCCGTGGTAGTGTGAAAACGATCACCTACAAACAAGGTATCCCCATCGCAGATGGTATCAATCCTGACCATGGTAAAAGCCGGATTTACAATCAGATCCAAAGTCACCACCGAATCGCATCCATGAATGGTCTGCAGTGTATCCACATAGGTCCCAGACTCAGTAATAATCTCCCCCCCAAACATAATCTGATCAGATTCACAGATGGTGTCCATCAGGGTCGTATCATAGGTAGGCAGGACCGTAAGAGTCACATTACAGATCGAATCACAGACTGCCGGATTCGTTACGACAACCGTATCAGAATACTCTCCGGTTTCGAAGTATCGCATGCCGTTAACCACCAATGTATCTCCCAAACAGATGGAATCCACAATATCCACGACATTAAAAGGACAATCCATGAACAGATATACTTCTTCAGAGAATAAGTTGAGAGCTGGCCAGGTGTCATTGCGCACAATACAATAATAGGTGCCTACATCCAGGGCGTTGACATTATTGATCACCAATTCATTGTCCGGCCGAACATATTCAGACTGGCCGTTAAGGAACCATTCGTAAGAATTGTTATCAAAATTTTCATCAACCACCAGGTCAATCCTGGCATCTTCACCAATACTGGTATATACTGTATCTGGCATGGGAATCGGGCGTTGAGGAGCATAGACAAAGTTACTACCTAGTCCCAAACCATTGACATCATTCAAATCACTGAAGGTGAAATAGTTGTTATGAACACTGACGGCATCCAGGCCTAGTATTTGGGTGGCATCAAAAAGGCTATGTACCAGGAAATTGCTGTCGGCATAAAACTCACTCAGGCTTTCGAGGTGGTCCAGTGCCGGTAAGGTATCGGCATAGTCGTTATTGGAGATGTCCAGGATCTCAAGACTGAGCAGTGTGGAAAAAGTAGGAATCGCACCATCAAACATATTTCCTGAAACTCTCAACTCCTCCAGCTGAGTATTAGCACTAAAGTCCGGGAGTTGGCCGTCTAATAGATTATTTGAAATATCTAATGTGAACAAACCTGCAAGTGCTGAAAATTCATTGGAGATTGGGCCAGTAATATTGTTATCATTCAAATACAGATCAGTTAAATCGCGGAGACGATTAAAATTGGGCATGAAACCGGTGAAATTGTTGTGAGACAAGTTCAATACGAACAACTCTTGTAGATTGCCCAACTGAGGTATGGAAAACTGCAAATTATTATTACTAACCTCTAATACAACCAAGGAAGTGATCCCACTAAAATCAGGCAAAGGTCCCTCTAGTCGATTGCTTGATAAATCCAAATTTAACAGGTTAGGCATTCCTGAAAAATTAGATATCTGGCCGGAAAATTGATTATTGTTCAACTTCAAAGTTGCTAACTGTGGCATATTTTGAAAATCCGGTACTTGGCCCGTAAAATTGTTATTTGAGAGAACAAGTTGGCTTAAATTGGGCAGGTTAAAGTCGGAAATAGAGCCATCCAATTCGTTGTTGCGCAGATTAAGTTCTGACAATAAAGGCATTCCTGTTAACCTGGGAAGTCCAGTCCTCAGCGTATTTTCAGCTAATACTAAGATGAGTATTTTAGGTAAATTAAGTGCAGGTAATTCTCCAACTAGATTATTCCGAGTTAGATTCAAGATAATTACCTCACCACTATCATTTAAAGTGACCCCCTCCCAGGTATTCATGGGCAAATCGAGGTTCCAGGAGTCTGTCCATCCGTCTCCCTCGGTACCATTGTATAACTTCACCAATTCGAGGGAATCTGATTCGCGATCAAAGGCCAGGGTTTGCAAGGGGATGAGCGTGCAAAAGACCAGTATGCATAAGTATATCGTCCGGATCATAGTCGTAGTTTTCTTACAAGAAGTAGTAAAGATAGTTATTATTTGATAATATATTATTATTTTTTATAACATGTTTAAGTCACATATACAGTGGTATAACCTTGGTCATTTTCTATATCACCAGGAATCAATAGTTAATCGCTCAAACGATTCTGTATTCCCTAATTGGTAGATATCCGTTAACTTTTACATCAAATTAACATCGTTGCGTTTATGAGATTGACATCTGTGATCCTCCTCATTATCTTCTTTCGGTTGCCTGACCTGATGGCACAGACTATGCCGGTCAAGGGCTTCTGCATTGGTGCTCCCGCACACGATCAGGTAGCGAATTTTGTCCATTTTATCGATACTGTCCTGGCTCCCAGGGGAGTCAACACCCTCATCCTGCGAATCGACTACAACTATGCCTACCACTCTCATCCCGAACTGCAGGACGAAGATCCTCTCACCCGGCAAGATGTCATTACTATGAAGGTAATGGCACGAAAACACGGTATAGATATTATTCCCCAGATCAATTTGCTTGGCCATCAGTCCTGGCAAAGTAACCTCGGAAAACTCCTTGAGGTCTATCCCCAGTTTGACGAAACTCCCCATGTACAAATTCCCGAAGAAGGAGAATATGAATGGCCTAACGATGATGGACTCTACTGTAAGAGCTATTGCCCACTGCACCCTATGGTCCATGACATTGTCTTTGATCTGGTGGATGAGATTTGCGAGGTCTTCGGTGCCAGTGCTTTTCACGCCGGCATGGATGAGGTCTTTTACCTGGGTGATGATCAGTGTCCGCGTTGCTCCGGTAGAGATAAGGCCGAACTCTTTGCCGGTGAAGTGACCAAAATTCGCAATCACCTGTCTCAGAAAGGACGTAAGCTTTGGATCTGGGGTGATCGACTGATCGATGGTAAAACCACCGGCATTGGTATGTG
>JAUILF010000236.1 GCA_030433135.1 Bacteroidia bacterium
CCTGAGATCGCATACATTTCAAAATATTATTACTGCAAATTGTGAGTTTTCATCTATTACTATTCTCGTAACTTTCACGCAAAGGGCGCTTAAGATGGCGCGCTATACTATTTCTCAAACCTAATATTGTAAGTCATCTTAGCGATCTCTGCGTGCAAATCTTTTCCAGTTTCAATGCGACAACTTCCATTCTTCGCGACCTCTGCGTGAACTCACTTTAAATTAGGGTAAGTTCTCGCAAAGCGCGCCTGAGATCGCATACATTTCAAAATATTATTACTGCAAATTGTGAGTTTTCATCTATTACTATTCTCGTAACTTTCACGCAAAGGGCACTTAAGATGGCGCGCTATACTATTTCTCAAACCTAATATTGTAGTCATCTTAGCGATCTCTGCGTGCAAATCTTTCCAGTTTCAATGCAACAACTTCCATTCTTCGCGTCCTCTGCGAGAACTCCCCATTTGATTCATGATACAGTTCTTCGCAAAGCACGCCAAAACAACTTAGGGTATCGATCATCCTGACATTTCATGATCTCAACCTTCTTGAAGCAACCATTGTTAATTCAAGTACTGTGCTTCAAACCGCACCAAGGGGCTCATCTTCCCTTTACTCAGGCTCAGGTTGTCGCCCTGAATCGCATAGTTATCCACCTTACCCAGGATATCTACAAGCTGATCTTCCAAAGTCATGTCCGGACAGGCCATCCGCGTGGAGGTGAGTTGGGAAAAAGAAATGCGCTGTCCATTTTTAAGATCGTAAGAACCTAACAACCGATTACAACCACCACTGGCCTGCAATTTTCCTTCTTCCAACAAAAGATGGGGTTCACTTCGAAACCTTACCTCTGCAGGTATTTCCTTACCCATCACCTCAACCAGTTTCCAATAACTACCTGTTAACTCAGGCTTTACCTTTTCCAAGATGTACCTGTCCTCAAGGTCTCCCGTAATTCGCTTCCCATCCCGATCGAGCATAAATAACCGATTTTCACCAACCTGATACTGGGTGGGTTCTTCCGGTTCCTCATCTGTATTCAGGGATATTGTGCTTCCATCCTCACTCCAGACAAATACCCCTTGGGTATGATAAATCTCTTCGGATTTTCCCTCGTACCGCGATCGAACTACATAGGTTAAGTCATTTCTGAGTTTGACAGAAATTTCGATTCCTGCACAATCTGCACATGGCAAAACACCATGATATGTTCCATTCCAGTCGAGTGCATTCATACTGTTATCACCTCGGTTTGAAGTACTGTTTTTGGTCATATTGCGAGTTTGATTACATGCAATAATAACTGTCAGAAGGAACATGATGAAGAGGTGTGACCTAACATTAAATCTCATTACTGTCATATTTTGGCAGCAAACCATAGATCGAACTCACGTGACAGCACTACAAAATACTATCAGATGGAGACTGCCCATTGATAACGGAATCTTAAGTGACGAATTGCAAAAGCCTTTTGCGAATCTACTCTTCTCCCATTTCTGGCAGCAGAGATTTATAAACCAGACCTGCCAATGCTGCTCCAATGATTGGGGCTACCCAGAACAACCAAAGTTGACCCATTGCTCCACCGTCTGCAAACAGCGCCTGACTGGTACTTCGTGCAGGATTGACGGAAGTATTGGTCACCGGGATGCTGATCAGATGGATCAGGGTCAACCCCAGACCTATCGCAATTCCAGCAAAACCTTTGGGTGCTTTGGAGTGTGTCGCACCCAGGATGATAAACAGGAACATGAAGGTCATCACTATTTCGCAGACCAGGGCAGCCATCATACTGTAACCCCCGGGTGAATTTTCACCATATCCATTTGACGCAAATCCTCCAGCTTCAAAACCGGCCTGACCACTGGCAATAATGTAAAGCACTCCAGCACCGGCGATTCCACCAAGCACCTGGGCAACAATGTAAGAGACCAGATCACTACTGGCAAACCGGCCACCAACCCACAAGCCAACCGATACGGCTGGGTTTAAATGGCATCCACTAATATGCCCGATGGCATATACCATGGTGAGTACTGTAAGACCAAAAGCAATGGATACCCCCACGAACCCGATACCGAGATCGGGAAACCCTGCGGCAAGTACTGCACTGCCGCAGCCACCCAGGACCAACCAGAAAGTGCCAAAGAATTCAGCAATCAATTTTTTCATAACATAAGTTTAAATGGTTACTAATTTTGAAATGGCTGTTTCCATAGTGATTATTCCTTTGTCAGGCCAGACCTTTTTCGTGAATCAAATCAATGATTCCCCTACCGTAACTCCTGGTACATCGAATCAATTGGTCAAATGAAATTTCAGCATACTGAATTTCATTTTCCGCAATAATTAAAAATTCACCTTCGCTGGTGATATGACTGAGTATTACATACAAAGTAACCAGTCCCTTTTTCTTTTCTATCAGGTATGCCGGGTTGAATTTTTCTTCGTGCCTGAGGAGGATTGGTTTCCAGTGCTTAACGGATTGTTCGAGGGATAATTTTTCACTTGCCAGGGATTTAATTCTACCCAGCGATGGAACAATGGCAATCAGCATATCCTCCACCTGATCCTTCAATCTGGCTGTTGCTGAAAGTTGCATCAATAATCCCAGGAGCATGATTATCAGAATCAAACAGAAGGTGGCTAAGATGGTCAGAGTCAACTCTCCCAGAATTCTGTCGATTCCCAATCGAGTGGATATCGGTCCAATCAATTTCTCCAGAATGACAATGATTTTAATAAAGACATAGAGAATGACACCCAGAGGCAATGCTAAAGCCAGGCCATTGGAAAGAATTTTCTTCAAGGACAATCTGTACATGAAATGTAGACTTGTCAGGCAACCGTGTTCCAAGATAGGTTAAAATTTATACAGGACAAACAGAAAGTTGGTGTGGGTGTGGGTGTGGGTGTGAGTGTGAGTGTGAGTGTGAGTGAGAAAGGGCTTGGATATCATATTTTACTACCGGTATTGGATTGATAATCTTTTCACCGGTCTTTATATTTGGTGTATATAGGCACCGAAGAAATTAATAAGCAGAACAGTTTTGCAGCTTCAGATCCGTACTCCCCAAGTAGTTATCAGTTTGTTGTTCCTTTTCCTGGTCTTTTGTTATGGGATAGGCTGGTTATCTAACGGATTGGGACTTTCCCGGCCGGAAAGTATCTCTTTAGTAATACTGCTCATGGCTGCGATTCTTTGGGTGTCCGAAGTAATTCCACTTTACATCACCAGTCTCGCGGTCTTATTTCTGCAGGTCATTTGGCTGTTGCCAGCGATCCAGCGGGAGGGAAAACCGACAACCAGAGACGATTTTTTGATCGCCTTTTTTAGTGACATCACGCTTTTGTTTATGGGTGGGTTTGTGCTGGCGCGATTGATGAATAAATACAACGTGTCGGATATGCTTGCCAGGAGGATTCTAAATAAAACGGGTACAGCTCCGGCCAAAATTCTTTTATCAATCATTATTGTATCATCGGTACTGTCAATGTGGATAAGTAACACGGCTACGGCAGCCATGATGTTTGCCATTATTGCGCCAATTGTACAACGAATTCCCGACACTACCTTATTCGCCAAGGCCATGGGACTTTCCATTCCCTTTGCCTGCAATATTGGAGGAATTGGTACCCCGATAGGTACTCCTCCCAACGCAATTGCCATGGAATACCTACAGGAATTGAACTTTGATATCACTTTTGCCCGCTGGATGTTGTTGGCTATTCCGCTGATGATCATTCTATTGATTGTACTATGGCGTTTACTGCTTTGGTTATATCCCCCTGGTAACATGCCAATTCATCTCGATCTCAAGTCAGGCGATAGGTTGTCGACCCGTCAGTATACGGTCGTCATGATATTTGTTCTTACCGTTTTTGGATGGTTGACATCTGGATCTACCGGTATTTCGACGGGAATGGTTGGACTTATGGTAGTGATCGTCTCTTTCGGATCTAATATGTTAACCACCAGCGACTTTAAAAATATCTCCTGGGACATTCTTTTTATGCTCGGCGGAGGACTCTGTCTGGGAGCTGGTATCAAAGAGAGTGGTTTGACCCAAGTGATTGCCGGTCTGATTCCTCTGGAACAAAGCTTTATTATCACTTTCGCGATCCTTCTGGTTCTAGCGGCAGTGATGACTACCTTCATGAGTAATACTGCGACCGCCAACCTGCTTATTCCAGTCGCCGTAGCTCTGCCTGGTGGAGAACTTTTACTGGCAATTGCCATCGCCCTTATGTGTTCTACATCCATGGTGCTGCCCATCAGTACTCCACCGAATGCCATTGCGTTTGGTTCGGGTTACATCCAATCCAGGGAGATGATGCAATCGGGCTTTTTACTCACCTTATTGGCCATGGTTGGTATTGGAATTATCTGTATCTTTTATTTGCCGGTCATCTTTTAGTCAATTAGGTAGACACTATGGAGCTTCACGTGCAACGTTGTCAAAACTGTGATTCTGTCCATCTCAAGAATATTTTGTTCAGAGAAAACGGAGAACCCGACCGGGTGTATGTACAGTGTCAAAAATGCAATGAGTTTGTAGCCAGCTATGAAATTGCTCCCCTGGGTTACTTTCATTTTGGCAAGGGTTATGAGTCCTTTTTACGGGGGGTGGTTCGCAGTGGTGAGTTCAGTAGCGGACGAAATCTTAATGAATTATTTAATCTGAGAAGAGAAACGGAGAAGGCTCGATTTCACAAAGTGTTGAGCTCATTAGAGGAAAGAAATCGGTTGAAAGAATGGGAAGATAAAGACTGATACAAACGCTTTTGTTGCAGGAGGATGTGTCAGATCAAAATACTCCATTTTTATTTTACTATAATAAGCGATTGCGTCATGACTTTACGATCGAGGAGCTGGCTGGTGATCTTTTTCCCCATCCTTGTTTTTTGTGGGAATAAGCGAGAAACCAACAGTACAGTTGATTCCCATGATACGACCAATGCGCTGCTATCAAATTACGAAAGAGCTGTGCTGCTGGATGGAGCCTGGGTGGTTGAGTATATTGTATCACCAGATCAATCGCTTGATGAGCTTTACCCAAAAGATAAACCGTCTCTCCTTTTTACCTCCCGGGAAAGGAATGTGTCAGGTTTTACGGGATGCAATAACTTTTCCGGGGCTTACATACTAGACACTAATGAATTGAGATTTTCACCCAGGATGGCTGTGACCAGTAAAACATGTCGCAATATGGCAGGTGAAGATCTTTTTTTAGAAACACTTAAGCAGGTGAATTTTTATTCATTCACTGATCAGCATCAGACCCTGAACTTAATTACCGGTGACAGGGTCGTAATGCGTCTTTCCCGGCCATAATCATTCGTGGTACTATTGTACAAATTTGACCGGTCTGATCATACTTAGGCATCAGCTGGGGTATTAAAGCTGATAAATCGAAACTCCCTCCTTGATCGTTTCATGGACCTCAATTTCCTTCAATTGCATAGGGTCTATTTTCACAGGGTTATCCGAGAGCACTACCAGATCAGCTAGTTTACCCTGTACCAGAGATCCCTTTCTATTTTCCTCAAAATGCTGATACGCTCCCCAAATGGTAATGGTACGGAGTGCATCGTAGGGACTGAGACTTTCTTCGGGTGCGATCACATCGCCGGATCGTGTGATTCGGTTTACGGTGGTCCACATGATCATCATGAGGTTGGGCAAGGCAACCGGAGCATCGGTATGACTGGTTACAACGCCGCATTTCTGATGGGCGGTCTGGATCGGACTGATGTGGCTTCCTTTTTTATCTCCAATTAGCTGACGATGCCAATCTCCCCAGTAGAAAGTGTGCATAGGGAATAGCGAAGGGATGATATCATACCTGGCCAGGCTGTCGATCTGATCGTACCGAATGTACTGTCCATGAATGAGTGTTGTTCTCCGGTCATCATTGCCATAGCTTGCCGATGCTGAGGCGACAGACCGAATCAACTGATCTATAGCAGCATCGCCATTGGCATGAGTCAGCAGTTGCCAATCGTTGGTAAAGGCCATATCAACGATTTCCTGCACCTGCTCATCATCAGGTATGGCGGGATAACCCTGGTAACTTTCATCAGCTCCGGGAGGAGGAATCAGGTACGGTTCTGTACGCCAGGCGGTTCTTCCCTGGGGTGACCCATCCAGCGTGAGTTTGAGACCGGCAATGCGGTAATGATTCTGATATTGGTTACTATACCATTCGGTTTCCATCAGTTCGGGCATACTGTAGTCGATATAACTGGGGACATCAATCTTGAGCTTTCCACTTTTAGCATACTGTGCCAGGGCTTCATGACTGCCGGTAGCCCGACCTTCCTGGGCTGTGGTATAGCCAAAGCTGATGGCCATTTCCTGTGCCGCGTTCATAAAGAGGTCTATCTTCTCCGGAGTGCGAGGTGATATCAACCTGAAGAGGAGAGGTATTCCAGCCAGTTCATCCAGGGTTCCATCGGGTTCCCTGGTTCCAGGTACACGCCGAATTACCCCACCAACAGGATCCTGGGATTCCGCTGTAATACCTGACACTTCCAGTCCTTTACTGTTTAAAGTGCAAAAGTGGCCGGAGATATGAACTACGATAACCGGAATCTCTTGAGAGATCTGGTCCAGATCATCCTTATTCGGATGTCTTCCCAGGATAGCATCATCGTAACCCATTCCGACGATCCAACCGTCAAAAATCTCCCGATCATTACTGCTGGACCACCTCTGCATTTCGGCAATGAGATCCTCTACAGTGTTGACTTTGCCATCGGGTTCCGCCAGGAGGTTTGCTGCCAATGCCTGAGCCCCCAGACCTGAAAAGTGTATATGGCCATCAATAAATCCTGGAACCAGGGTTTTTCCCTGCAGATCTTTTTCCTGATAACTATTGAATTCAGTTTTTGCCTGTTCAAGGGAGCCCACAAATGCAATGGTACTATCCTGAACTACCAGTGCTTCCGCATATTCAGGTTCTTCTCCCTCCATCGTAATGATGTCGCCGTTGTAGTAGAGAGTAGTATTCTCCGAAACCGAATTAGACTGTCTGTTATCGACCTGGTTGCAATTAAGAAACAGAAGAAGACCAGTAAGAGACCATAATAGCAAGTCAGATTTCATTTTGAATGAGGTTGTTGAAATAAAAATAAGAATAAGCGTCATTCTATTCGCTGATGTAGGAGAGTAGTTAATAGAAAAGCAGCCTCTGTTTGGAAAGGGCCTGGTATTGGGATCATCAAAAAATCTGGTTTTTGCTGCACTCCAGGACCACAAAAAGGGTGCAGGGTTAGATAGAGAGCACTTAGTTATCTGGTTCCGGAGTGTCTTCAATAAAAGGAAAAGTGACAATCACCTGAAAGGCTTGATTCGTTGATGAGGCATCAACGGATTCAGAAAACACTTCACGAAAGCCCGGGTTATATCGCAGTCGCAAATCCATACCTTTTCCGTTCCTTAAGGTGGAGAGAGCATATCCTATTTCTATGGGAAATCCGAAGTCAAATTTATTTAGTTCTTTTTTCGCGCTGATTTCAAATTCGAGTGTCCCGCTATTTTCCAATTCAGCTTCTGTGTTATGCTTACCATCTAGCAGGAAGCTGAATTGAGGGCCCGTCGATATATAAAATCGTTCGGTAAAACGATATTGCCACAACAGGGGTATCTCCAGGTAATTTAATCTCAGCTGAGTTTGAGATGAAGTGATAACATCTTCAATATCAGGAGGGAAGTCAAAAATTCTTCGCAGGTCCTTTTGACCCTTCATGGAGAGGGGTTTGAATTCCGGTGCAAAGTACCAATGGTCACTGACCTTGAGGTGCATACCCAGCCCGAAGTTGCCTAAGAGATTCATCTTTCCCTCCAACCCCGGCATATAGGCAAAATTCAACCCTGCATCCAGACTAAAATGAAATTTTTCGGTAGCCACCTTGTCTCCAAGCAAAAGCACAAGTATCGCAGCTTGTCCCTTGCTAAGTTGAAAGCTGAACAAAAATAGCAGGGAGGATAGCAAGAACCTGAAAAGATATTTTTTCATTTCCAACTTTTCATATTTGGTGTGATCAAAGCAGCTTAGGATCAAGGTAAGTATTTATGTGCTTATGATTCTGACTTTCTTCTGGCTCATTACGGCATGACCGCCTAATAGCCTTTAGATCATCTTTTTTATAATGTTAGGTTCAACCTTGTAAGGTAAATATCCCTGGCATAGAGGAATCCGGGAGATGTGACCTACTCAGTGTAAGGCGCGGTAATAAGCTGGTTTCATGGGCATAAATTAGTACACCTGGAGGGACCTATAAGAATTTATACAGTAAATTACTGTTTCCGATGGGTGCTCAACATTATTATATTCGCAATCCTTTGTGGCAACAGCTTACCATTACGTTTGGCTG
The DNA here is from genome assembly GCA_030433135.1 of Bacteroidia bacterium. Taxonomy (GTDB): domain Bacteria; phylum Bacteroidota; class Bacteroidia; order Chitinophagales; family Saprospiraceae; genus JABDMH01. Next base: position 8,380 of record JAUILF010000236.1, read on the forward strand.
TTTACTTTTTCACTGTCTAATTTCTCTCTCATCGCTACAAGCCCAAACAATGGAATCTGTCAGCGTATCGGCAGATGATGTACTTGTTTTACCTGATACCGTATTTATACCCAATCAGGACACTGTCTTTTTGCTACCAAAATCTATAAAGTTTAAAATTAGACCAAATCCCTATTTTCAGTCTACTGCTTTCTATGACAGTCTGCAGGTAAAAGCCTATCGAAATAAGATGACCCGGGAACTATACAATTTGCTCATTCGTTCGCCGGTCGAGGAGGTATATGTCTCGGATGATGTAATTAAGAGTGAGGATTATTTCACACCCTACAGTGGGAAAACCATTCATGCCATTCGGATACTGCATGTGCCAATGTTGGATGGGGCAGTGTGGGATACGACTCAGTTGAATGCTACCAGACTGGGCAATTTACTGGAGCATGTTCATACAAATACTCGTACGTCTCTTCTTAGAAAGAATATACTTGTTGAGGAAGGGGATGTGGTAGATGCCTATCAGTTAGCCGATAGCGAAAGGATCTTAAGGTTATTGCCATTTATTGAAGACTCCCGGATTTACGTGATGAACCACCCGGAATTCGAGGGAGAAGTCAATTTGACCGTGGTTATCAAAGACCGATTCCCCTGGGGTGTCAATGGAAGTTTTAGCAGTTTCTCCAAATACAGGGTACGACTCGGAAATCGGAATGTCATGGGTACGGGCAATCAACTTTGGGGAGAATATGTCAGGAATACGAACGGAAGCCCTGTCAATGGTTATGAGTTCAGATTTTTGAGTAGATATCTCGGAAACAGCTTCACCCAGGTAGGCGTTGAGTGGGCTAATAACTGGCAGGAAACCAAAAAGATAGTGCGAGTGACCAAAGATTTCCTCAGCCCCGAAATAAAATATGTGGGTGAAATCTCCCTGGGTGAGGAAGGACGCAACGAGGAACAGACATTTCTGGATTCCATCATAGAATATGGAATTCATTATCGATTTCAGGATATATGGGCTGGCCGTGTTTTCCAGTTACCGGGCAGCAATCAGCGTAAAACCCTGCTGGCCGGAGTACGTTATCTGCACCGTGATTTCCTAAATAGGCCTGAGGTAAGCATCGATAGCAACGATCGCTATTACAACCGCCATTTCTGGCTCGGTTCTCTTTCGTTACAGAAGACGAATTTTCTCAAAACTCGCTATATCCTGGCCTACGGTATTACCGAAGATGTACCGGTAGGTTATTCCTACGGACTTTCTTATGGTAAAGATTACAACGAGTTTGAGGACAGGGATTAC
>JAUILF010000237.1 GCA_030433135.1 Bacteroidia bacterium
TAAAAGTGTGGATGCCGGCAAGACCTGGCAGTTTATTGGTCTGGAGAATAGCCGTCACATAGGTCGAATCAGAATTCATCCTCAGAATCCGGACATTGTCTATGCTGCGGTTATGGGAAACCTATATAAATCCAGTGAAGAACGCGGCATCTACAAGAGTGTTGATGGTGGAGCAACCTGGGAAAGGAAACTATTTGCGAATGAAGATGCCGGTGCCGTTGACTTGTGTTTTGATCCTACCAATCCCAGGATCATGTATGCTTCTACATGGCGCGTTCGAAGAACACCTTACAGTTTGTCCAGTGGAGGTGAAGGCTCAGCCTTGTGGAAAAGTACCGATAGTGGTGAGTCTTGGCAGGAGATTACCAGAAACGATGGCTTGCCCACTGATACTGTGGGCATTATTGGAGTGGCTGTTTCACCCGTTAACCCTGATCGCGTATGGGCATTGATTGAGTCCAAAACCGGGGGGCTTTTCCGCTCGGATGACGCCGGCAAGACCTGGACGAAGGTGAATGAAGACCGGTCCCTCAGACAGAGGGCCTGGTACTACACCCGGGTATATGCTGATACCAAGGACGAAAATATTGTATATGTGTTGAATGTCAGTTATCACAAATCAACAGATGGGGGCAAGACTTTCCAATCAGCCAATGCTCCCCATGGAGATCATCATGACCTTTGGATCTCACCGGATGATAATCAACGGATGATCATGGGAGATGATGGAGGTGCCCAGGTTTCCTACGATGGAGGCAGCAACTGGACAACTTATTACAACCAACCCACCGCTCAATTCTATCGGGTAACAACTGATAACAGCTTCCCATACAGGATCTACGCTGCTCAGCAGGATAACTCTACCGTGCGTATCAGACACAGAACCGACGGGAGCAGCATAGGTGAGCAAGACTGGGAGCCTACCGCAGGATGTGAATGTGGACACATTGCCATTGATCCGACCAATGAAGACATTGTATATGGTGGCTGCTATGATGGTGTCATCGAACGAATGAATCATTACTCCAACCAGGGAAGGATGGTTAATGTTTGGCCTGACAACCCCATGGGACACGGGGCTGAAGGTATGAAATACCGCTTTCAGTGGAATTTTCCCATATTTTTCTCTCCTCATGACCCGGAAAAGCTCTATACGGCATCGAACCATTTACACGTAAGTACCGATGAGGGTCATACCTGGACCAATATCAGTCCCGACCTGACCCGTAACGATTCGGCCAAACTGGGTTCATCTGGAGGACCTATCACTAAGGATAACACCAGCGTGGAGTACTACTGCACCATTTTTGCTGCCGCTGAGTCCAAACGAGTTAAAGACCTGATTTGGGTTGGTTCGGATGATGGTCTCGTACATATCACCCGCAATGGTGGTGAAGATTGGGAGAACATCACCCCGGAGGGAATTCCCGAATGGATTCTAATCAACAGTATTGAGCCTGATCCTCATAAAGATGGCGGTTGTTACATTGCAGCTACCATGTATAAATGGGGTGACTTCCGGCCGTATCTTTTCAAAACAGATGACTATGGCAAGACCTGGACGAAGATCGTAAATGGTATTGATGAGGAACATTTTACCAGAGTGATCAGATCTGACCCCTATCAGGAAGGACTTCTCTATGCGGGAACAGAGGCTGGTATGTATATATCTTTTGATGACGGAGGCTCCTGGGAGCCATTTCAACTCAATCTTCCGACCGTACCAATTACTGATCTCACGATTAAGAACCGAAACCTCGTAGTGGCAACTCAGGGGAGGTCCTTATGGATCATTGATGACCTAAGTCCGTTGTATCAACTGGAAGCGGCCCAAAATACTACCTCTTATGTGTTTGAACCGAAACCTTCATACCGTATGAAAGGCAGCCAGGCAAAGAACCTGAAAACAGAGGGAACCAATCATCCTGCTGGAGTGATCACCTATTTTTATATTGATTCATTGACGGATTCGACCGAAGTGTCACTCACATATAGTGAGTCATCGGGAAAGGTGATCAGAACCTTTAAACGGGATGGTGAGAAAAAGGAAAAGTTGGAAGTCAAATCAGGATGCAATCTGTTTGTATGGAACATGCTTTATCCGGACGCTGAAGACTTTGACGGCATGATTATGTGGTATGCAACGATGGCAGGACCTACAGCTTTGCCGGGAGAATACACCGTAACGTTGGAAGTGGATGGAGAAAAGTCGAGTCAGACTTTTGAAATTATGAAGGACCCAAGGATAGAAAGCAGTGATGAGGATCTGGCGGCCCAATTTGCTTTTATTTCAGAAGTTAACGATAAAGTATCCGAGGCCCACCAAGCTATTGGAAAGATTCGTGAAATTCGGAGTCAATTGGAAGAAATAGAACCTATTCTGGAAGAGCATGATGCTGGTAAGCCATTGATCGAACAAGCAGAAAAAATTAAAAAAGGCATGAAAGCAGTGGAGGAATCTCTGTACCAGACAAAAAATCGAAGTCGCCAGGATCCGTTAAACTTTCCGATCAGATTAACCAATAAGCTTGCGCACCTGAATGCCATGTCGCGGCAGGGTGATTATGCTCCTACATCGCAGGCTTATGCTGTCAAGGAGGATCTAACCGGGAAGATCGATGCTGAGTTAGAAAAATTACAGGAAATTCTCGACAGTGAGTTGCCATCATTCAACGCCGCATACCGAAACCTGGAAGTTGATGCCATTCATCTAAAAGACAAAAAGGAAAGTGAAGGACCACAGTAAAGCCGTTATAGGAATTATCAATGTATCGGATCGGGCCAGCAAGGGAATCTATGAAGATATTCCGGGCAAAGCCATCAGGTCCACGCTGGAGGAATACCTCAAAACCCCATTCGAAGTAGTATATGAGGTCATCCCAGACGAAGAGGATCAGATAGCTGATGCCATGAAAATGATGGCAGATCAGAAAGGATGTTGCCTGATAGTGACCTCTGGGGGAACCGGACCCGCTGATAGAGATGTTACCCCGGAGGCAACGGAGTCCGTTTGTGATAAAATGATGCCTGGTTTTGGCGAACTGATGCGTATGGAAAGTCTGAAGTACGTACCAACAGCTATCTTATCCCGTCAGACAGCGGGAATTCGCAACCACACTTTAATTGTGAATTTACCTGGCAAACCGAAAGCCATTCGAGAGTGTCTTGATGCGGTATTCCCAGCCATTCCTTATTGTATTGATCTCATTGATGGCCCATATCTGGAGACCGACGAATCTGTAATAAAGGCATTTAGGCCAAAATCAGCACAAAAGCCCAAGTAGGAAATTGAAGATTATTCATCTCCAATCTTCTCATCGTCCATGAGTCTGAAGGAGTCAAAGAACTGATCGATCAGAGAACTCAAACTGTTTTCTTTACCTGAAGCCACTTGCAGGGAGTAGAAATATCCATTTGCGATATAGGCTTTGCTCTTGATGACATTGTCGCCCCCATTATAGTGCATCCGCCAAAAACGGCCCGGATGCCCATCAATATTCACCTGGTCTTCGAATATGATTTCTCCTCCTACAGCCATAGTGGATTCCTGCACCGTAGCATCCAGAAATTCGTGGTAGAAGTCCGGATCTTCATCCTCTGCTGGGACATCCTGTAAACGATAGAAACTTACTATGAAAGTGAAAAACCCTTCCTCCTCATCCTGGTAATTGAGGTGATAAGTATGGTAGTCGATGATGCCAATGTCTGTTTCTATCTCCTGTTCTGTCAAGGTCATGGCTCCCGGTGCTTTGATCTCAAAAGCACCACCCGACACTCTAAGTGGAATCCATGGAGTCTGAAGTGATTGAGGGAGTATAAAAAATAGCAATATCGATTTCCACATCTTAGCCAGGTTATAATGTCCGGGATTAACTTCACTCAAAGTTAATAAGATCCTCAGGTCATAAATTTCTGTTTATGAAAGCCTTAACAAACGCTTCATTTCATCGGTAGGTGAGGCAGCATCAATAGTAATATAAGCACTATATTTGCTCGCCGATTCATATAATTATAAATCAAACTACATGAAATACGACGTAATCGTTATTGGAAGCGGTCCGGGAGGCTATGTGGCGGCTATTCGGGCAGCTCAACTGGATCAAAAGGTGGCAATTGTAGAGAGAGAATCCCTGGGTGGGATTTGTCTGAACTGGGGGTGCATCCCCACCAAAGCCCTTCTAAAAAGTGCCCAGGTGTTTGAGTATATCAAACACGCTTCTGATTACGGTATTGAAGTAGGTGAATCGAAAGTGAACTTCCCCGAAACTATTGCCCGTAGTAGAGGTGTCGCCGACAGTATGAGTAAGGGAATACAGTTCTTGATGCGAAAAAACAAGATCGACGTAATTGAGGGCACAGGAAAATTAAAGAAGGGCAAGAAAGTTGAGGTTACCGATTCAGATGGAAAGGTTAAAACCTATGAAGCCGGTCATATTATTGTGGCAACAGGTGGCAGGGCCAAGGAACTGCCCAATCTTCCCCTTGACGGAGAAAATATCATTGAGTACCGTAAAGCGATGAGCCTTGAAAAGCAACCTGGCAGTATGGTGGTGGTCGGGGCTGGTGCAATTGGCGCAGAATTTGCATATTTCTACAATGCACTGGGAACCAATGTAACCATTGTAGAATTTTTGGAACAAGGGTTACTACCACGTGAAGATGCTGATATCTCTAAAGAACTGGGGAAGGCTTTCAAGAAGGCAGGTATTGATGTCAGGGCCAATACCAGTGTAGAATCGGTAGATACCAGTGGTGAAACACTCAAAGTAACTGTGAAGAACCGTAAATCGGGTAAAGAGGAAGTGATAGAATGCGATGTAGTACTCTCTGCAGCAGGAGTTAGTGCTAACATTGAAGGCATAGGTTTGGAAGATGTAGGTGTCAAGACAGAAAAGGGTCAGATCACGGTGGATCCCTTTTATCGAACCAATGTCGAAGGTATCTACGCAATTGGTGATGTCGTTCCCGGTCCTGCACTGGCCCATGTTGCCAGTGCCGAGGGGATTGTTTGCGCCGAGAAAATTGCAGGTCTCAATCCCGAACCAATCAATTATGGAAATGTTCCTTCATGTACCTATTGTTCACCTGAAGTTGCATCGGTGGGATTGACGGAAAGCGCAGCCAAAGAAGCTGGTTATGACATTAAGGTTGGAAAGTTTCCTTTCTCTGCTTCCGGTAAGGCCAAAGCATCCGGGCATCCGGAGGGTTTTGTAAAAGTGATTTATGATGCCAAATACGGGGAGTGGTTGGGCTCGCATATGATAGGACAAAATGTAACCGAACTCATTGCAGAGGTGGTAGCAGCACGAAAACTCGAAACTACCGGGCATGAAATTATCAAGTCCATCCATCCTCATCCAACGATGAGTGAAGCTGTGATGGAAGCTTCCGCCGCAGCTTATGATGAAGTCGTTCATCTGTAGGTCGTAGAGAAATGCAAAAAAACAGCTTGAGCTGTTTGCCGAGCGGACGTCTGATGAATGATCCGACCGGTTATATCAACCAGGTTTAATTCCGATGTAAGTCTTGATATTCAAGGCATTAGATTTAATGCCTATGTGTAGTTGCAATATAATGTGTAAACTGCTGTTTGATATAGCAGAAACATTATATATTAAAAATAAACATATTTGATAAGATTTAAATTGATGCAAAAAACCTGTATTTTTGTAGCGACCTAACCAACAAGAACCCAGAATCTGCTTGTGAATTGGTGGACCCAAAAACGTCACCACTTTTAATTCTCAAGGCCTATGAACATAAACCTGTACTCAAGAACCAACATATCGATCCTTTGTTTCTGTATCACTTACCTGGTGGTATTTGATATTCATGCACAGAACCGGAGTTACGACGGATTTGGAAACAATCCATCCAATCCATCATGGGGTGCCAAGGGTGCCCAGATAAGGAACATCACACCAGTAAGTTATGGTGATGGAATCAGTGCTCCAAATGGAGTAGATCGTCCTAATCCAAGAAGAATCAGCAACATTCTTTTTGATCAGGAAGAGGCCATCTTTGATAATCATGCATTAACAGATTATGTCTGGGTATTCGGACAATTTGTGGAGCACGACATTTCTTTCATTGGACGTGATGAAGCTGAACCACTTTCTATCAACGTTCCGGAATGTGATCCGGTGTTCGATCCCAATTGCCAGGGGCAGGCTATTATTCCCATGGCCAGATCCAGGGCAATTGCTGGCTCAGGTATGAGTGAAACAAACCCTCGTGCCTATGCCAATGAGGTCTCTGCCTTCCTGGACGGAAGTGCTATTTATGGATCTGATAGCGAGCGGGCTTCCTGGCTCAGAACTTTTAAGGATGGTAAATTGAAAACGTCAACAGGTGGTTTTCTTCCCTATAATACCATTGATGGTGAGCTGAATAGTGCAACTGACAATAGTGCTCCGGAAATGAAGTTAAATTCGTCCGGCGCAAGAAGATGGTTCGTTGCGGGAGATATTCGGGCCAACGAAAATATGATGTTGACCTCGATGCATACCTTATGGGTACGGGAGCACAACCGTATTTGTCAGGTAATGAGCATCCGGAATCCGGCTATGACTGACGAAGAATTGTATCAGAAGGCTCGTAAAATGGTGGGGGCAATGATCCAACAGATTACCTATGGAGAATGGTTGCCTGCTATGGGAGTGACTCTTGACCCCTATGTAAGTTATTGGGAAGATATTGATCCCAATGTGTCTAATGTCTTTTCAGCAGCGGCATCCCGTTTTCTTCATACCTTATTAAGTGAGGAACTTCTGCGGATGGATGATGGTTGTACCACCATTCCCGCTGGTGATATGTCGCTTAGAGAATCATTTTTCAACCCCGTTCTGGTAACCGAGAGTGGAATTGATCCTATGCTGAAGGGTATGAGTGCACAGATACAGCAGGCACTTGATTGCAAACTGGTTGATGACATAAGAAACTTTATTATTGAATCGGCGGAATCCAACCTCGGTTGTGACTTTGCGGCAATAAACATCAATAGGGGCCGTGAACGTGGCTTGCCGGACTATAATACAGTACGTGATGCATTGGGACTGGGACGGGTACGGTCCTTTGAAGAAATCGTGGAAGATCCGGTTGAAGCCAGACAACTCGCTGATTTGTACGGAACCGTTGACAATATCGACCCCTGGGTAGGTATGCTGGCTGAGGAACACCTTCCGGGAGCTATGTTTGGGGAAACCATCATGAATATTATGAAAGGTCAGTTTAAGGTGCTTCGCGATGCGGATCGCTTCTTTTTTCTGAACGACGATGGACTTACCCAGGATGAAAAGGATGAGGTTTCTTCGACCAGGCTATCCGATGTAATTCGTCGGAATACAAGCATAACCGCACTTCAGGAGAACGTATTTGTGATGGAGAAACATTGCGACATTGACCCGGTAGATGAACAGCATTTGAACCTGGCCATTGCACCAAATCCGGTTGTATCTGATTATCAGTTCAGCATGTATTCTTTCGAAGAAGGTGATGGAGTACTGCGGGTACAAAATATGCTTGGCCAATTAATCCAGGAATACGAGCTGCCGGTAAGCCGTGGTACCAATACCTACGACTTGAGATTTCCGGACTCTGCACCGATGGGTATCTACACCCTCACTTTTAAGGTTGGACGGGAGACTTCTACCCTCAAAGTGAGTAGGATTTATTAGGTGAACACTGTTCTGTTCCTCGAATAATATAGGAGGTTCTCAATTAGGTTGCCCGGGTGATCATTGGTTATCACCTGGCTCATATCTTCCTCCCTGCACCAGCACAACCATCACCAATCCCGCAAGGATCATTGTTACCTTCATCACCAGACCAAAAACAGGATTCAAATAGTCCATCCAGGCCAGGAAAGACAACTTTATACCCACCAATGCCAGGGCAAGTGCGACAAAGCCCGTAATAAAAAGGAGGAATCCGATAAGTGTGAAAAGATCTTTGCGATTCATACCCCAAAGGTACGACAATGATCTTTTTGAGGGAGGAATACAGCATAAAGACAGATGCCAATGTATCTTTGTTAAAAACCCGGATAATGCATTAGACTTTCTATTGCAAGCTAAAGCTACTGCAAATACGGGCACATAAGCACTTTTTGATTCTCACTCCCGCACAAAGTGCGGGACAGGCTATAATTGGTGACTATGTTTGCGAGTCAAAAAGCACTTGGAGCGCCCGTCTTTATTGTATCTTTATCTCTCATAACGAAACCCTAACACATGATCCGGGTTGAATAGTTGCCCGATGATAAAAATAATCGAATGTCCTAGAGATGCCATGCAGGGAATCAGGACATTCATTCCGACAGAAATCAAAGCCCAATATATTAACCTGCTACTGGAGGTGGGATATGATACTATTGATTTTGGCAGCTTCGTTTCACCCAAAGCTATTCCTCAGATGCGTGATACAGCGGAGGTGTTGTCCAGGCTGGATCTTTCCCGATCCAGGTCACAACTACTGGCCATTGTAGCAAACACCCGTGGCGCCAGGGATGCCTCCTCCTTTGAAGAAATAGATTACCTCGGCTATCCATTCTCAGTCTCAGAGACTTTCCAGCTGCGCAATACAAATGCCACCATTGATGAATCTTTGGATCGTGTAAGTGGCATACAGGATATTTGTCTGTCAACAGGAAAAAAGCTGGTCGTGTATCTATCCATGGGTTTTGGTAACCCCTATGGCGACCCCTGGAATGTCGACATTGTTCAGAAATGGGTAGACAGGCTGGCAGATATGGATATCAAGATCATGGCTCTTTCTGACACCATTGGTGTATCTACTCCGGATAGTATCCGGTATCTGTTTTCTAACCTGATCCCCCCCTACCCTGATGTTGAATTCGGAGCCCATCTACATACGACGCCTGACAAATGGAAGGAGAAGATACACGCCGCGTTTGATAGTGGATGCAGGAGATTTGATAGTGCCATCCGGGGTTATGGTGGTTGTCCAATGGCCAGGGATGACCTGACCGGTAATATGCCCACCGAAAACCTGTTTGACTATTTCAAAGAAAATCAGATTGAAGTATCACTGGATCCGGCAAAATTGGAGCAAGCCATCCAAAGCGCCTTGCAAATCTTTCCCGCCGAGTAAAGTGACTATGACGTTCATCGATATAAAGACGAAAGCTCTTTACTTGACACTCTGTTGTTGAGACTCTAAAAACTTTTGCCTGATGATTTCCTCCACGGGCTTATCCTTAATTTTGCTTTCGAGCCAGGATAAGATATCCAGGTAGAGAAACGCCCTTCTATCATAGCTATTTTCGCTAAGTCTTGACAATTTCTTGTGAAGCTCGATAAAGCGCTCTCTGACTTCCCAGTTATGTATACGAGTCGTCTTCCTGAGAAACTTAAAGATGGCCATCTGAATATCCTGGAGCTCTTTCATTTTACCCAGATAACGGTATACCGATTTTATCTGATACTCCAGCAGGGCTTGATTACCAAGCTCATAATGGGCAATAAGATTGAGTATGCGGGCAAAGGACTGAATGTCACCTCTGAAGTCTGGCGTCTTGGCATTGATGATCTTGTTGAGATAGGTGATGGTGGAATCCCAATCCCCACTGCCAAAATACAT
>JAUILF010000238.1 GCA_030433135.1 Bacteroidia bacterium
AGTTGCTCCGCGAGGAACTGGGGCATGACGCGGTGAGCGGGGCGTTGGGCGAGTTGATCGCGGGCTTCGACGCTGCGGGCGGTGGTGAGGGATTGCCCGAGGACGTGTCGGCGAGATTGATCGCGCGCGGGCGTGCGGTGGTCGGTGCAGAGGCACAGGGCGGAGCCGGGCCGTGGCCGTTCGAGTCGCCTCGTCAGTCTGTGGGCTGGAAGGCGATGCTCGTGGCGGCGGTTGTGGTCGCGGCGGTCTCCGTGACCGTGGCGGTGGTTTCGCTGACCAACCGGACCAAGGCGCTGGATGCGTGGGACACCGAGCGGCAGGAGCTTCTGGCGCGGGTCGAGGAGAACCGATCGCTGCTGGCCGCAGCCCGTGGCGCGACCGAGGGGCTTCGTCTGGCGCTCGCGGAGAGCCAGGAGTTGACCGCGTCGCAGCAGGAGGAGATCCTCGCGGCCCGGGACCGTGAGCTTGACTACGCCCAGCGGCTCGCGGACGCGACGAGCACGATCGATGAGCTGAGCACGGCGATCGCGATGTACGAGGAGCCGGTGCCGCCGGAGGTGCTGGCAGCGAACCGCCAGAAACTGCTGGACGTGCCTGACACGGTGCAGATCGCGTGGGCGCCGTTCGACGTCGAGGGCGGGTTGGCTGAGCAGCGGCAGGTGTCGGGTGATGTCGTGTGGAACGACGATCTCGAGGAGGGGTACCTGCGGTTTGTGGGGCTCGAGCCGAACGACCCGGACGTGGAGCAGTATCAGGTCTGGGTGATCGACCGCCGTGGGATGGAGCAGAAGGTCAGCGGCGGGGTGTTCGATGTGAACGCGCTCGGCGAGATCATCGTGCCGATCGATCCGAGCCTGGATGTCAGCCGCGTGAGCCTGTTTGCGATCACGATCGAGGAGCCGGGCGGCACGGTGGTGCCGGATCTCCGGCGGCGGGTGGTCTACGCCCCCGTCGAGGGCTGATCGGCCTGAACCGAACCTGCTGCAGCTTGAGGTTTAGGGTTTGAGGCACCGCACCAGGAACTCGGTCGCGGTGTTCTTGGCATCGTTGCCGAACTTTTCCAAGCCTGTTTGATAGGCTTCGAGAGCTCCGTCAAGTTGATCAGCCTCAGATTGGCTTTTGGTTGGCCATCAAAAATCCCGGCGACCGGCAACCAATAACCGGCTACCGGATTCAGTATCCCGCTGCTTGTCCGTCTACTCTGGACTCCGTTCCACCCCAGTATACCTGGTTTTCTTCATCCCACATCACGGCCTGATACCCTCCGTAATGAACCCATCCAGGTTCGCAAATGATATGTCCCCTCGCCTTCAGTTCGGCGACTACTTCAGCACTTACTCCTGACTCCAGGGCAATACAGCCTCCGTTGGTCATGGGCCGAAATGTTCCAAAGGGTTGGGTAGAGCCTTCGTGCCGAAATCGGGCTGCATCTCCGGATTCCTGAATATCCATACCAAACAGGATGTGATTGAGCATGACCTGGACATGTCCCTGGGGTTGCATAGCTCCTCCCATTACCCCAAAAGCCATATAGGGTTTATCATCTTTGGTGATGAATCCGGGAATAATGGTATGAAAAGGACGCTTGCCGGGGGCAAAAGCATTGGGATGGTCTGGTTCCAGGGAAAAGCAGGAACCGCGATCCTGAAAACTGAACCCCAGTTTTTCCGGTACAAATCCACTGCCAAATCCGGCATAATTGCTCTGAATGAGCGAGATCATATTGCCGTCACTATCGGCTACTGTGAGATAGATAGTGCCGCCCCTTCCTGCTCTGGGGTCGCCGGGATCCAGCGAAGTACTGGCTTTATCCGGGTTCAGTAGCTTACTTCTCTCCAGCAGATAATCATCAGAGATCAGCTGTTCTACAGGTACATCGGCAAAGGCAGGATCGGCGTAGTACTTTCCCCGGTCCTCATAGGCTATTTTTTTGGCTTCGATGAGATGGTGTAGATAATCGGCACTATTGTGTCCCATGGATTCCAGATCGAAATTTTCCAGAATTTTGAGCATCTGCAGGGCGGCTATGCCTTGTCCATTGGGGGGCAATTCCCATAACGTGAAGTCATTGAAACTAACCCCTACCGGATCTCTCCATTCCGATCGGTGTGCAGCCAGGTCCTCCCTGGTAACGAAACAGCCGGCTGACTTACAGAAGGCATCTATCTCATCGGCAATGGATCCCTTATAGTAGGCATCTCTGCCTTCCTTCCCGATTTTTTCCAGTGTGTTAGCCAAAGCGGGATTTCGAAAAATTTCTCCCTTCTTGGGTGCATGACCTTCCGGGAGAAATACCTGGGCAAAACCGGGCAGACTACGCCAGCTTTCACTGTCGGTGAAGGACCAAAGATTGGCAATATATTGGGGAACTGGTGCTCCATTGCGGGCGTAACTCACTGCCGGAGACAAAATATCTTTCATATCAAGTTTGCCAAACTTACCATGTAACTCAAACCACCCATCGACTGCACCAGGCACAGTGATCGAGTAAGGACTGCGCACCGGAATTTCATCCTCATCTCCAATGCCGGCTATGACATCTTCCAGGGTGAGGCTGAGTGGTGCCCGGCCACTTCCATTTAGCCCGTATAGTTTCTGGTCTTCAGCACTCCAGATAATGGCAAAAATATCACCTCCAATTCCGTTTCCGGTGGGTTCCAAAAAACCGATGGCTGCATTGGCTCCAATGGCTGCATCGACTGCTGTGCCTCCTTTTTTTAGTAGTTCTACTGCGATCTGGGTCGCCAGGGGATGGCTCGTAGCTGCCATAGCGTTGGGTGCTATTACAGCACTGCGTTTAGCATAATTAGGTGGAAAATACCGGTCACCTGAACCGGTCAAAGTTTGTGGATCCGAATCTTGTGCTGTGAGCATAGGCATCATTAGTGGTAATACGAAAAGCAAACATAGGAACTGCCTGATAGAGGGGTTTTTCATAATGAGAATTTTCAATATCCCTGAATTTACCGAAATAATGGCATTTCGTAACTCCGCACAACAATTAGGGGTTCAGATCTTTACTTAAACCGGGAATATGCATTGGGATTACGTAATGAGAGTTAAATAGACAATAAAGACGGGCGCTCCAAGGACTTTTTGACTCGGAAACATGGTCACCATCATGGTGAGAATCAAAAAGTGCTTATGCGCCCGTATTTGCAGTATATTTGGCTCGTAATAGGAATTCTGCTGAATATGCCCGGTAAAATTGTGGTGGCAAATTTGATTATGGAAGATCCGGAAATCAGGAAAATCAAAGAATTGCTCCAGCTGGACCCTTTGCCCGGAGAAGGCGGATTCTTCCGCCGAAGTTATACCTCCGAGACAAGGGCAGGATATCAGCCCATGGCTTCGGCTATTTATTATTTGATCACTCCCGACTCATGGTCTACCTTGCATCGTTTGCCCAAGGATGAACTATATCATTTTTATGCCGGTAACCCAGTGCAAATGATGCTATTGAGCCCCCAAGGTCACCTGGAGGAAAGAGTTTTGGGTAATATTATTCTTACTGGTCAAAGCCCTCAGATTCTGGTCCCTGCCCGGACTTGGCAAGCTGCTCGATTAAAGCCGGGAGGTCGTTACGCCTTGTTGGGGACCACCATGTCTCCGGCGTTTGTCGAAGAGGATCTGGAAATTGCCGAGATAGAAGAACTGATTGAGGAGTATCCTGATTATAGGAACACCATCAAGAAATATTGGCACGAGTAGGATGCAAATGTTAACAAATCGCTGTTTTACTCACCCCATATGATAAACCTCAGCCAGTTGAGTGACCTTTGGTGAATTGTCTTCATTGGTTTCCATGATGTCGGCCATATAATCCCACCATTTTTTCATAACGGGATGTGCAGCCAGACCGCTACCATCGTAATCGTCTTTCACTACCTGGTAGGCAAACAGCACATGCGAATGTTCATCCAGGAATATGGTATAATCCACAATGCCTGCATCGTCAAGCAAGGCACTCAATTCTGGCCAGATCTCATCATGTCGCTTCTTATATTCCTCAGCTTTGCCGGGGTAGATTTTCATGGTAAAGCCATTGCGCTTCATCTTAGTCCGTTTTGTATCCGGGTTGAAGATAGGCAGGATCATGTATCTTCATAGGGAATCAATGCTATAATATCGATGGACGAGCAAATACAAAGAATTGTGGATGGCCGTACTGATTTGATCATCCCTTTGGTGAAAAATGGGGGTGACCCCGGGAAACCGGATTCTACAGGTACATCCCTGTTCAAATGGGCAGCTTATTATGGAGATGTGACAGCCATACAGTTTCTCCTGACGAAAGGTATGACCCTGGATGAATTGGGAGATAATTTCGACTTGAACGGAGCGGCTTTTCACGGTCACTGGCAATTATGTCAATTCTTGCTCGAAAACGGGGCCGATCCTAATTATCCACTTCCTGAAACAGGTGAGGTACCACTGCATGCTGCCTTGTGCAAAGCCAATAGTCCACCTTCCCGCATGATTGTTGAGTTACTCCTGGGTCATGGAGCGGATCCTAATCGGAAGACAGTTTCCGGAGGAGAAACCGGAGGGTTTATGCGGGATGTCCGCACCCGCGGAGAGACACCTTTGCACCGTGCCGCTGCCTTCGCTGATGCAGAAACCATTTCGATGCTTTTACATGCTGGTGCCAGGAAAGAAGTTAAAGATGTTTATGGTGAAAGTCCACTGACCTGGGCCAGCTGGCATCTGCGTCCGGGCAAGATCCTGGGCCTTCTGGCTTATGAAAATCACAGGATTCACCCCTTGCATGAACAAAGAATGCTAAGTGATCATGGATCCGGTTGGGGAGGAGGTATGTATCTTAATTTGTTAGGTAAAGTTCATTTGCACACTACTGATAAATCAAACTGATGAGTAAGGCTAAAATTACCGGTACCAGATATGTACTGGCCGTAAAGGATCTCGAGAAATCGGCATCTTTTTATCAAAAAAAACTGGGATTCAAGACTTGGTGGTCAGGAGATGGTTGGCATTTTCTTAAACGAGATAAATGCCTGGTCATGCTGGGTGAATGTCCGGATGACATGTCAGCCCATGAGACTAACAATCATTCCTATTTCGCATATATTGACGTTGAAAATATTGATGATCTATACCGGGAGTTAGCTCAAAAAAGTGTTGATCTCGGTCAAATACAAGATCAACCCTGGGGACAGAGAGAGTTTCCCCTTACTACTATTGATGGTCATCGCATGATGTTTGGTCAGGATATTACCACTGATTAGGATGTTTTTTCCAATTTCATAGTGGTATTAACGGAATGATTTTTGAACATCCTAGAAGTTTACCGAAGAGAATAATGAAGAATAGCTGGTTGATTAGTGCTAAGGAGAAGGCCAAGAAATCTTCGCGAATTAAAAAGCACAGGCAGTTTTATTCACTTTTTAGCAAGGAACAAACAGTCCTTGATGTAGGAGTTTATCCGGAAGGTTTGATTAAGCATGAGGGTATTTCTACTAATCATTTTGTCCGTTCTTTCCCATTTGCATCCGAAAATTATACCGGGATGAGTATAGACAGTATGGAAGGTATGAGTGAATTATATCCGGGTAAAAAGTTTGTACAATACGATGGTGGGATCTTTCCTTTTGAGGATGAAGAATTTGATTGGGCGTACTCAAATGCCGTGATAGAACATGTGGGAGACTATGAGAGTAAATTGATTTTCCTGAAAGAAATGATTCGGGTGTCGAGAAACGTCTTTTTTACTACCCCAAATAAATATTTTCCGGTTGATGCCCACACCATGGTTCTCTTTATCCACTGGAATGATTCTATTTTCTACAAATGGAGAGAATGGACCCAAAATTGGGTACCGAAAGAGACCCTGAATTTGTTATCACTGAAGGAGATTCGAAGTTTGTTGGAGGATGCAGACGTAAGTAAACGCAGTCGAATAATAAGAAATAAATTACTGGGGATGACCATGACCTATACCATAGTGATCCAGTAGGATACTTAATCCCGGATTATTCATTGGGGTTTCGTCATGAGAGTCAAATAGGCAATAAAGACGGGCCTGTCTGGCCGCCAGGCAAGAGGCTCCAAGTGCTTTTTGACTCATGAGCGAACGATCTCGATAGAGTCGAGTACGACAGTGCTCGAAGTGAGTGAACCCTGTCCGACTGGCCAGGCGGGCGCAAAAGTGGGTGGGTTGGCCATAGTTAACCATTATAGCCTGTCCCGCACTTGTGCGGGAGTGAGAATCAAAAAGTGCTTATGTGCCCGCATTTGCAGCATATTTGGCTCGCCTGCCTGCGCTGCCGCTATGGCAGACAGGTAATAGAAAGACCTAATGCATAGTCCGGGTTAAGGCAAGAATCTCACAGCAATTCATTTGAATGATCAAATAGTATCGTTTCTGTGATGTCTCTGACCCAGTTCACTTGTGATTTAAGATCCTGAACTTCGGTTCTGGCACCTTCCCTGTATCCCAGAAGAAAATTGTCCAGTCCTTCCAGTGTCAGCTCGGGGTGAGTTAATATTCTCAAGCTAAATTGTTCGGTGATGTACCGTTCCATGTATTGAGGATGCTTGGTTTGTAGTGTAAAATGCTTCTGAAGTTCGGGAAATGGTGCCAGTGGATCATCCTGGGTCGAAAAAACGGAGGTTACTTTTTCCAATGCCTTTTTGGGTCGTATGATGAAGCGTGGCAGATTGAGCAGGTTCGAATCAAATATGACGCATGTTGTGACTTTTTTGTTTCCTCCACGGAGTCCGAGGTCCATGATCTCCACCGTTGATTCAGTGTCCGGGTCTGGTCCTGACATATGGTGATAGATGCGGGTACGCTTCTTGTTTCTGAACAGCCTGAGACTTCGAACAGCGAGATCCATAGAAGAAATTGGCACCCTCTTAATGTAGTGATACCGGTGTTTTTCAGACCATTGCTCCAGGTCAAGTTGTCTTTGGTTGCCAATCAGAGCATCTTTGGCATCATCAAACAGATCTTCCAACCGGTCACTCAGGGAGGTCATTTATCATCTTCATTGATTCTCATTGGGAAAATACTTAAAATAATAAAGGTGCCCTAAAGCTTGTCCTGGTTTCAAAAGGGCCAGCTACGCTTTGAATTCTTCTATACGATCACACTGATTCCATTTGATGTCGCTCATCTGCCAGTATTTGAGCAGCTACTTCTGCAGAAACCTTATTGGGAGGGGTCAGCAGACTTACCACGATTCCTGCCAGCGCAGAGATTACCATGGAAGGAATCACAGGATTACCCCAATAGGCGTCCCAGTGAGGTACATACATGATAATGATGGATGCAGCGGCACCACCTACAAGTGTTGCCAGTCCGCCCTGCCAGTTGGCCCTTGGCCAGTATTTGCCCATCATGACACAGACGAACATGCCACTCATGATGATGGATATCATGTACTTGATGTAATCAATAATATCTGTAGCAAATAGGGTGAAAATCAAGGCGAGTGTAACGATAAAAAACACCCCCCAGCGTGAATATCGCATGGCCTTTTCCCTGGCGGGCATTCGTCCTGTAAATAGTATGAAGACATCTCTCAGTAGAATAGATACTCCGGCAATGGCATCCGAACTGGCTGAAGACATGGTTGCACTTAGTCCGGCAATAAGTACAGTCATTCCCAGCCACAGGGGTAACACTTCTGTAGCCATAAAGGGGAAAGCATAGTTGGCGTTTTCCAGTCCTGGGTTTAGGTGCTGAGCCGCCATACCCACCAATGCCGGAATGAAGGAAAAGAAGAGGTATAAGGTTCCACTGAGATAGAAACTTCGCTTGATGGTCCGTTCGCTATCAGATGAATAAATACGTTGGCGGTAGGCGGGAGTTGCTATTACACCTATACCAATGACTACAGCGAGCGAAATGGATGGTATAAGATTTTCACCCTGTAGAAACCCGAGATGTCCGGAGGAAGATACCTGTTCCAGCCCCTGAAGTCCACCTACTTTATCCCAGGAAATAACAGCGAGCAGAATAAAGCCTGTAAATAATATGATAGCCTGGATGCTGTCCGTCCAAACCACAGCCAGATAGCCACCTATGATGACGTAAATACCAAATCCCGATGCAACCAGAATCTTGGATGTGAGAAGGTCCATACTGGTAATCCAGGAGAGGTACAAGCCACCGCCCAGTATGTGGGCCCCCAGCCATCCCACGGAAGCCAAAAGAATCAACAGGCCAACCAGTCCCTTAATGGTTCGGTTCGCTCCATAGTAGTAGGAAATTTCTTCCGAGAAAGTCATGAATTCAAGCTTGCGGGCACTGGCAAACAAGTATGCCAGCATCAGAGTTCCTATTCCACCACCCAGCCCATACATCGAACCGGCCCAGCCAGCCTGATAACCCAAACCTACTGCTCCCATGCTGGATCCTGTACCCACCAGAGTGGCAACAGTAGTACCGAGAATGAGCAGAAATGGTACTTGCCTGTTGCCGAGTAGGTAGTCCTCTCCCGAATCCTGTTTGCGGGAAACCCACCAGCTGAGAACGACCAATGCTGTGATGTACAGGCCGAAAATGGCAAGAAACAGATTAGTTGGCATAGGTGTTAGTTAGACATTTAAAAGACTTCAGGGATTGATCATGTCCTGGTCACCAGAACTGCCCAATCCTGATCGGGATCTGATGGCGGAATACCTACCTTCACCTGATTTCCGCCGGAAACAGTACTCACAGACCCTTCCACGAGATCACCTCCATTTCTGGGATCAAACCACTGCACTGCAAAAGTCCCTTCAGTGTCACCAAGGTCAAGGGTTGTGGTACCGCCATTTGATAAATAGATGGCATAAATATTCCCTCTTTCAGTGAGGCAGTAAACTTCATCACCTGTCACCAATTCATCAGCTGGAATCATGTTCTCAAAAGGAAGATGTTCCTCAAAGAAATCCATGGCATGCCTGGTGAATTGCCAGACATTTTCTCTGGATCGCCAATCTTCACATCCCAGGTCATTGTTGTGGTATTTCCAACCAAAATACCATTCCACACCAGCTCCTCCTGCCATCAAAGTTCCCCACAGTACCTGGGCTCTTACCGTGTCCTGATTGTGATGCTCTATATCATCTGGCAATACACCCTTGGAACTATGTCCGATTTCATCTGTGGTCATGATCCATTGGTGACCTGCTTTTGCTGAAGCATCAATCCATTGTAAGGTGATATCGTGAACATTAGCGGGATTACCGGCCTGGAGTGACATTCCGTCCAGATGTTCATATCCAAGGAGCAATCCAAAAAGGGAGTCCCTTTCGTGGGGCATGGAGTGAGAGTGAATGACGGTATAGTTTTGATAGGGATCATTATCCTTGATGAACTTCAGCATGGCCTTTTGCTGCATGGAATTCTGTCCGTTTGGTGAAAATCCTGCAGGGCCATTCTCTTCACCCATATTCCACGTCACCATGAGATGATGAGCATACCTGGCTATCATTTCGCGATAAAAAATCGATCTTTCTGGCCCGGTATCACCGTTGTCCAGCAAGGTCTCATTTTCGGTTTCCTGCAAAACAATATGCAACATTAGTCCCAGCTCATCCATGTGATCAAATACGA
>JAUILF010000239.1 GCA_030433135.1 Bacteroidia bacterium
TATCCACCCTGCACTATGTCATGGAAGCTTGTGCGGAATACGACAAACCCGTTTGGGTTCTGGATCGTCCAAACCCAAATGGGCACTATATCGATGGACCGATTCGCGAGGAAAAGTACAAGTCTTTTGTGGGAATGCACCCCGTACCGGTAGTCTACGGAATGACCATCGGTGAATACGCCCAAATGATCAATGGTGAAGGGTGGCTGGAAGCAGGTCGCACCTGTGATCTTACCGTCATCGAATGCCAGGGATATGATCATGAGACCATGTATGAATTGCCGGTTGCTCCCTCACCCAATTTACCCAATCTGAGATCGATCCTACTTTATCCAAGTCTTTGCTTTTTCGAAGGCACTCCTCTGAGCATTGGACGCGGTACAACCCGGCAGTTCCAGATCATTGGGCATCCTGATATAGCGGAGCAGTCCTATACATTTACCCCCAAACCCATGTTTGGTGCTGCGCACCCCAAGCAGGAAGGAAAGGCATGTCATGGTGTCGATCTCACTACCCTGTCAGTAGAACAGATTTTTACTTCGAAACAGATTGAACTGGACTACCTGTTGAATTTTTACCGGTTGTTTCCCCAAAAGGAGCTGTTTTTCAATGAGAATCTCTGGTTTGATAAATTGGCAGGAACAGCCTCACTACGACAGCAAATTATAGAGGGAAAAACTGAAAAAGAGATCCGTGCATCATGGGAGGATGGGTTGGAGGCCTTTGCGAAGGTCAGAGCAATGTATTTATTGTATGAGTAGGATTCATTTTTCCTGCCACTGAAGTGGCAGGCAATTGAGGCAGGCAATTGAGGCAGGCAATGCAGAATCCAACTATTCCTGATCTACTCTGGACTTCCTGTCGAGCTGTTTTGCACTCACATCCGAATGGGCTAAAGCCCATTCTTTTAAATCGAAATTATTCCCAAAAAATAAGCTATCAAGCCACTGAAGTGGCAGGCAATTGAGGCAGGCAATGCAGAATCCAATTATTCCTGATGTATTCTGGACTTCCTTTCGACCTGTTTTACCTTCACATCCGAATGGGCTAAAGCCCATTCTTTTAAATGGAATTTATTCCCAAAAAACAAGTTTCACTTCAGCAGTTCCAGGTATTCCTGGACCACTTCGTTGGGTACTGTGATCGCGAGATTGTACTGTTCAATTTTCCATTGTCCGGAAAAGTCTTTCTGCAAAACTCCGGACCCGCGGCAAGTCCCCATCCACGTATCCAGCAGTTCATCAAACCAGGCTATTTTGCCATCTTCTGAAAAGTAAATATTGCGGTCTTTAGGTTTAAAACTCCAGGCTTCACCCTTTTCAAAATATGGCCTGGCAAACTCGAGGAATTCTCCCTTTTCCCAATATTCACCGGCATCTGTGCCAAGAAAGATGCCATCTCCGGCTATTTGACCAAAGTAGGTCCCGAGATCTGCTTCACTTGCGGCATGATGCCATGTGTCCAGCACCCGACTCACTGCTCCGTTTCCTTCCAGAGAAACACCAGATCCGGAGTCATTGCAATCGGTACGCCTGGAATCAGAGATCTGAGTGATTTTCCAGCGTCCATTCATTTTATAAAAAGTAAAGGCATCAACCCCACAATGATGAATCTTCCCATTTTGATACAAGATATAAGGTACCCAGGCACTGGCCAGGTAATCATCAACTTCCACTTGCACATCCAAGGGTTCTTCCGTAAGGACACCTGCCTGCAGACTGTGGATACTGGCAGCAAAATCCCTCACTGACGAAACATTGGCTGCTCCATCTGACAAGGTGTATACCCTGGCATCAGGTGCAAACCAGGATCCCATTCCCGTGCTATCACCTGTTGCCAATGTTCCAAGAACCGATGTCACCAGGGCATTGATCTGTTCGGAATCTGTCCCCATGGAAGGCAATGGCTTTTTCTTGGATTTAGAAGCCAAACGTTCTTTCCTCTTCATAATGTAATCCTTTTCTTCCTGGCCATTCATGGATGTGAAGGCTGTCGACAGTGCGACGAACACAATAAACACACTTTTCCAAATGCTTTTCATAGATTTTATTTCCATGATCTTTCGTTACTTTACCAGGACCAAAATACATAACATATATGCGATTTGCTGCATGGATACTATTATTGGGATTGGTTTTGGTGATCGGATGTAGGTCAGAAACTGAAGTAAAGAGTGAAATTGCAGCCCTGGAGCTGGCTCTTCAACAGGAACCCAACACTGAGATCCTGGACACGCTGATTGGTTTGTATGATGAAATGGCAGGTCTGGCCAAAGGTGAGGAAAGATTGGAGTATATCTGGAAACGAGGAGAAGCAGCCCGGTCGGCAGGTCAAATCGAACTGGCAGAGACTTCATTCGAGGAACTTTACATGAATCACCCCGAGAGTCCTCAGGCACCCAAAGCCCTGTTTCTGCATGCTTTCATGTGCGATGAGGACTTAAAAAATTATGACAAAGCAAAAGTTCTTTATACGCAATTTCTGGAGAAGCATCCCGAATCAGACTTTAGCGATGATGCTCAATTTTTGTTGCAAAACCTGGGAAAGAGCGATGAAGAAATGCTGGAGATCCTCAGTAAACGGAATCCGGGCGGATAAAGAGTAATCTTTGAGGTACTCACATTCGTCGAATTTTCAGTGCTCAGATCAAAGTCCATGGAACAAATATGGTCGGCAATGCATTAATAGCTTGAACGTACACCGCTTGATAATATATGTTGAAACGAGTAAAAAAATGGCTGGGTATTGAAGGCGTCAAAGTAGAGTTGGTTCTACCTGACACCATCACCGAGAAAAGCTCCCTGATCAGTGGGAAAGTACGACTCTACTCTATGAACCCACAAACCATTTCTGCCCTGCATTTCAAGTTGGTGGAAAAATACCATCGTGGTCGAAAGAAAAACCGACAGACTGACGAGTACCTGATGGCGGAAAAGGATCACTACCAAATAATTGAAGTACCGGAAAAGGAAATTATAGAAGTAGATTTTGAGCTCCCTTTTGAAATGGTTGAATCCAGGATGGATCAATTGGAAGACAAAAACTTTGTGTTAAAAGGGATGGTTAAAGCCGCCAAACTTTTGAAGTCTGTCAAGTCTGAATATCAACTGGAAGTAGAAGCTGATGTGGTTGGTACCGCCCTTAATCCCTTCGCCCGGCAACTGGTAGATATTGTTTAGCCTGTTGACTTAGTGGCTTGTGGGCCGGGTCGTACGTAAGAACATAGAGAGGTATAGCGGCACAGAGCTAACAAGCTAACTGGCTAACAAGCTTAAAGACGATAGGCAAAGTGAATTCAACTTTCACCGGTATATCATTTTGCATACCAGGTCTCCAATCGGGCATCTTCTGTATCAGATCGATACAAACCTTGGTGATGTCAGGAGATAACCCGTTTAAAGTCTTGATCTCGCCAATCTCCCCGTCAGTACCGATCACAAACCGAAATAACGCTGTTCCTTCAATCCCATTTTGCCTTGCTTCTTCCGGATAGCGAACACTTCCATATACATACTCGAGAAAAGTCTTGTCAGCACATTTCTTGGTTTCGCCATCATTCAGGCCAGCGTTCTCACATCCCGGGAACCTTGGTAACTCTTCCCGTGGTATGTCAGCAGAATCCCTGGAACTGCGCCAACGAGTGCCATTCTGATACTCTTCTTCAAGTATGATGTTGCCTGTACTATCGTACTGCACAAAAATACCATGTAGTTTTCCATCTAAATATTCTGTCTCTTCCACCACCTCTCCTTCATCATTAGTTCTCTTCCACATGCCATTCTTCTTACCCTTTTCGTAAAAGCCCCTTTGATTAACAGCTTCTATCCATTCTCCGACTTTGTCGTTACTCTGATAATAACCTTTTGTAACTAGTGTGCCATCATCATATTTCCTATAGTGCAGACCTTCCTTTGTGCGAAGTTTCTTTGAAGTGAAAGTACTGTACTCGGTGATAACCAATTTTGTAGCATGATATCTCTTGAAAACAAAGTTCCCATTACTAGTCTTTTCTATGGTATGATTGCCACCTGCTCTCCATAATTCTGATCCGTCATTCAGAAAGTCGATGTATTTACTATTGGATTCCTGAGAGTGTACCATTCCGGACATCGACATCAGGCAGGCGATAAAGGCAATTATTGCAATAGCAGAATACTCTTTAATTACAGAAATCATAGCTTACTGCCTTTGGCTTAATCATCTCGACAAATAAAAAACCCAAAACTAACAAGCCGACAAGCTAACAGCCAACTAGCTAACAAGCTAACAGCCAACTAGCTAACAAGCTAACAACCTAACTGGCTAACAAGCTAACTGGCTAACAAGCTAACTGGCTAACAAGCTAACAGCCAACTAGCTAACAAAGCGTTTCATCCAACTGTTTCCAAGGGGTTTTTTCCACTCTGACAACTGGCTCTTGGTCTTGATGAGGTTGTCAAAGACGAGGGTATTTTCATTGATCTCACCATCCTGGTAGAGTTGCTTGAATCTCTCTTTAGGCACCGTGTAGATTACACCATCCTTCTCATAACTAAAGGTCATTCTGTCAAATAACCTTAGACCGTAAGTACTTTCCAAATGCTTGATGAAGGCCACAGAAGTATCAATAGAGCAGCCACTGGCTGCATTTTTCTCCTCATCCACCATCAATACAATAAAACGGTCGTGAAATACTTTGCCCGACGCAGCAAGCGGCACTTGATGAGCGGCCCACCCGCTTACAAATGAGTCAATTTCCTCATTGATGAGGTCCACCTGGTCCCGGGCAATAACCCGGTCACTCTGGTAGATCCACAACCTGGCGTTATCCGTTAATTCTTCAAATTCCACTTTCATAGTCCTGCACTTTTCACAATTAATTCTGAGAGGTCATAGACCATCACATCTTCATTTTTCTCCTTGGCGGTAATACCATCGGTCATCATGGTCATGCAAAACGGACAATTCACGGCGATGATGTCCGCTCCCGTACCCAAAGCTTCTTCCGTTCTCTCGGTATTGATGCGCTTTGCTCCGGGTTCGTCCTCTTTAAACATCTGGGCTCCACCGGCACCGCAACACAATCCTTTCCTTCCGCTTCTATCCATCTCAACCAACTGGGCGTCGATTTGGTTTAACACATCACGGGGAGCCTCATAAATATTATTGGCCCTTCCCAGAAAACAGGAATCGTGATAGGTGATCTTTTGACCCTTGAATGTTCCTCCTTCCAGTGTAATTTTTCCTTCTCGTAATAGTTTGTTTATGAACTGAGTATGATGTATCACTTCATATGTTCCTCCAAGTTCGGGATATTCGTTTTTCAATATATTAAAACAGTGTGGACAAGTCGTCACTACTGTGTTGACCTCATACAGGTTCAAGGTCTGAATATTTTGCAATGCCAGCATTTGAAAAACAAATTCGTTGCCGGCCCGGCGGGCTGGATCACCGGTACAGGACTCTTCTTTTCCCAGTATGGCAAAAGAAATTCCGGCATGCTGCAAAATCCTGGTGAAGGCCACGGTCACTTTCTGTGCCCGGGGATCAAAACTGCCTGCACATCCCACCCAAAACAGCACCTCCGGTTTTCTCCCGGCGGCCTGTTCTTCACTCATGATTGGTACTTTTTCCAGAGTCATGCTGTCGTATTTTCACTTTCGGTCCAGGCATCCCTGTCGGTATTAACCTGCCAGACAGCTCCTGTATTTTCCAGGCTCGTAAACATCGGAGTCCAGTCAGATGGTCCGGATGCCAGGGTAAGAATTTCGTATCGCCTCATCTCCAGAATAATATCAAGCGGGTTAATCAATACAGGACATGCTTCCACACAGGCATTACAAGATGTACATGCATGTAATTCCTCCGGTGTGATATAATCAAACAAGTTTTTACCGTCGTCAAAATTTCTCACACTCAGTTTCTCTCCCTCTTCCGTCCCCTCCTTAATCCATTCACGGCTACCGGAGCGAAGCTTCTCTCCCACTTCTTCCACACGATCCCTTACATCCATCATTACTTTGCGAGGTGACAATTTCTTGCCCGTGATATTGGCTGGACACTCTGCCGTGCAGCGCCCACATTCGGTACAGGTATAGGCGGCCAGTAAATGTCTTCGCGAGAGCTGCATTACATCTCCGGCACCAAATTCCGGAATTTCCTCGGAGACATTATCCGGTGATTCTTCTGTCAGTCCCATCATCGACTTTACTTCCCGCATGATCTCCGGCATGTTAGACATCCTGCCAACCGGAGTAAGGCGTGCAAAATAAGTATTGGGAAAAGCGAGTAGGATATGGAGATGTTTGGAGACAGGAAGATAGAGAAGAAAGGCAAGAACCACCAGTATATGCAACCACCAACCTATCCGCTCCAACAGCAATAACGTATTAGTTTCCAATCCGCCAAAGAGAACGGGTCCCAGCCAATCGCTAACCAGCAATGTACCTGTCTCAGGAAAATGCGCCGGATCCAGATCCTGTAACAACACATCGGTTCCATTCATGGTAAAGATACCTGCGATCAGAAGGAGTTCGCCGATCAGAATCAGGTTGGCATCCTTTCCCGGCCAACCCTTCATTTCAGTTTGCTGAAAACGCTTTACCCGAATCACATTTCTACGCCACAGAAAGACCACAGTAGCCACCAGGGCGAGTACGGAGAGTAATTCGATCACATTGATGGTGAGTGTATAGAGCAATCCAAGATGGTTGGCAAAGACCCGGTGTGTACCAAAATGCCGTCAATCAGTATTTCTACAAGTTCGATCTGGGTGAAAAGAAATGCCACATAGATGAAAAGATGCAATACGGCGGATATCCAGCGCTTAAACATCTTCTTCTGGCCAAAAGCTATCAGCATGACCTGCTTCCACCTTTCACCACCCGGCCCAAACATTTCCATGGGTTTACCCAGGCGGATATTGGACCAGATACGGCCATAGAACCTCACCCCAAGAAACAGGACTACTCCAAATAAAAGAATAAATAAGATTTGCGATAAGGTCATAAACTATACTGCTCTATTTGGCTAACTTTAGCGTGATGACTTCTATGATACCAAATCTAATGAAATTGCCTGCAAGTACATCTCTTCATGTGTACTCATTGTACAAAGACAAAGGCATCAACTGAAAACCGACCCGGTATGAGAATTCTGACAGAATCACAAATCAAACAAAAGATCAAACGACTGGCCTTCCAGATCCTGGAAAGCAATTACAATGAAAAGGAAATCATACTGGCCGGCATTAACAATAACGGCATTCATTTCGCAAAATTGCTGCAAAAGGCCCTGGTACGGATCACAGATATCCCGGTAAAGCTCACTCCGATTCATCTCAACCCGGCAGACCCACTTTCCGAGGAGATCACCATCGGTATGACACCATCAGAATTAAAAAAGAAAACGATCATCGTGGTGGATGATGTTGCCAATACGGGCAGAACCTTGTTTTTCGCCATGAAGCCCTTGATGGCGATTCTCCCCAAACGGGTGGAAGCTGCCGTATTGGTCGACCGGAAGCACAAATCATTTCCTGTCCTGGTAGATTATGTCGGGCTATCTCTGGCTACCACCCTCAAAGACAATATTGATGTTCAGATCAAAGATGTGGAGGAGATGGCGGTGCATCTTGATTAGACACAGTGACAATTGGGCTAAAGCCCATTTATTTCTCCATTTCTATCCTGCCACTGAAGTGGCAGACTAAATTGAGGGGTGACCTTACAGGCCACCATTTTTAACATCATTCAAAATGGGGCGTTGCCCCATGCTAACTGGTCTTGGCCTTTCAGGCCTGTTTTCCGAAAATTGATCATTGATTAATGCATAGCCCATCGGCTATTCCCCTTCTACAATCTACACTCCAGCCCCCCTCCTCTCAAACCCGAATATTGGGCTAAAGCCCATTCATTTCTCCATTTCTATCCTGCCACTAAAGTGGCAGGCAATTGAGGGCATGGTTACAATATTCAGCTCCCAATTTTTGTTGGATCATTGCTTTCAAATGCTCTCCGATAAATGGGCTAAAGCCCATTTGTAGCATTGCAAAGAAAAGATCCCCTGTTCGGAGTTTGCAACTTCGAACCAGTATCAAGGGCTCCTTTGATATCGTTCTCACATCAGATCAAAATAAGATGTCGCTCCTACGGCACTATGGATCATCGGGTACCTTCTTGCTACAAAGATATCGGCTCGATGGGCCTTTCACTCATTGTTCGTAGTTTGCAACTTCGAACCATTATCAGTCAGAATACAATCTCTAAGATGTCATCGCTATGGGCCTTTGCGACTCATAAGGTCGATACTGGCTCCAGAGGAGCCAAACCTTTGTAGCATAAAAACTAGAATGAAAACAAAGTCCCATAGGGGTGGCACATCACGCATATTTCTGCAGCAAGGTGAGCAGCTTTCGATCCAGTTTGTGGCCGTACCAATCTTCGTAATCAACATCCTCTCTACCTGAATCGATCAAACCGAAACTCCCTCTGAATTCCCACAGCGCGAAACCGATACCATTGCTCGTGAGCACATCAAGCACATCATCAAACCAGGCCAGGAACACATCGTGTGGCGTTTTGTTCCAGCAGCCGCATTCTCCACAATGAACTCCAACGCCTTTTTTGGTTAATTCAATCCAGGGAGCATACATCTCCTCCAGCATTTCCCGGCTGAGATATTGATCACCCACCTGTCCCGGCCATTTAGGTGTGGGAAGACTGTCCATTTGCTCCTCCTTGAATACCCACGGTGCCTTGTAATGTGAAATAATACCCGGATTATAACCCCGGCAGCTCTGTGCCACATCGAGATCGGTAATCTCGGGAATCACATCCCTTCCTACATTGTTGCCGTCAGCCACGATCAGGTGATCGGGATTGGCTTTGGGAATCACCTTTTCTGCTCTCAGCACCATTTCCCGGTACTTTGCTCCCGGAATCGGGCCTCTCCGGGAATGTTGGTCATTCATATCCTCCCGGACACAAGGTTCATTCAACAAATCAAAACTGATTTGATCACGGGACAATCCCTTGTATCGTTTAGCCCAAAACTTCCAGTGATAGCAGAAGTCATCCATCGCCTCCTCGTCTTCCCAAAGGTTGTAAGGCTCATGAAATCCGGCATTAACGCAGAAACCTGGTGCCCGATGCAGGTTGAGACTGGCATGCAATCCATGTCTGTTGGCCATTTCGACCAGATTGTCCACTTTCTCTACGGCCTTCTTGTCTATCTTCCTTACATCTTTGGTTCGAATTGGTTTGCTTCGATCAAACTTGATATACGAAGGATACGCCATGGGTATTCTGACAAAGTCAAACCCCCAGTCGGCCATCCATTTGAGATATTCTTCACTGGTTGCGGGTCTTGCATTATCCGGGTCGGGAGAAAAAAAGTCCAGCAGGTTAAATCCCCTCCACTTTGGAATAGGGTTTTGCTGGATCGATGCTTCCTTCCACAGGCTTCCTGATACCGCCACGGTCCCCATGGCTTGCAGTGATGACTTGACAAATGCCCTTCTCTCCATCTTATTCGATATTTACTACTT